>JAESQG010000004.1 GCA_016765265.1 Pseudomonadales bacterium
TATAGATGGGCCATGTTGATAAAACTCTATCACTACCTGCAAAGATATCCACAGTGTAACGACCATAGCTAGTCCCAAACCATACATCTCCTGTATTGACTATTCCCGCGACTGAAATCATATTAGGCAAATTGAACGATGACGGATAAAGCGCATGCCTTCTCGTCCCACCCTTTAAATCATTATCATTTATGCCTTTAAAAAGAACATTGCCCGTATAGGGATTATTCACTTCAATGCCGCCATTGCCTGCGCCTGTCACAAACAAGATATCTAACTCGCCCTGATTCTGAATAGCGGCTTTCAACTCCTGCGAATCAAAGCGATATTTTCCCTCTGTCGGAAACGTGAGACCACCAAAAAATGTTTGTTTCCCGCTTGCGTAGGAATTATTGGTGGCAACAATATTAACTCCTGCTTCTTTCATCGCAGCAAAATATTCCAAGCACTGAATAATTGAATCATGCGTCGGTCCAATGGCACCCAGACCAGGCAGAATCACGCCGTACACAGACAAAGCAGAAAAAGCTCTACAGCTCATTATCGACACTTTCGGACTCACACCTGAAATACCAATGCCATTGTCACCAACCGCCCCGATCACACCAGCAGACATCGTTCCGTGACCATAAATATCCAGCGGATCACCGGCTTCAGGATTAGCCTCTCCCGATTCCAACGTCCTCGGTACGGTGACGTTAATGCCGTAGATGTCATCGATATAACCGTTGCCGTCATCATCGACTCCCTCTTCCCCATTAAGTTCAGCTTCGTTGCGCCAGAGGTTATCCACTAAATCAGGGTGATAATAATCAATGCCGGAATCAATAATCCCTACCACAATGTCTCGACTACCTTGGGCAATAGTCCAGGCTAATGTGGCATTCATGTCAACGTCCGCTACACCATTCACCGGAATAGCTTCATCAGACACAAAGGTTTGATGCACGTATCCACCATCATTATCTAAGGTCCACTGCATTCCTCGTAATTCAGCACTGCTAGCCACTACAACAGAGCTTCCTGCCGATTCAATGGTTTCACCCTCTTCGTCGTTTGTGGAGTCCACCGAATCATCAGTGGATTCGATTGATGATGTGCTCATTACGTTATTACGTTCGGAGGCGATATCATCGCCACAACCGGTAAGTCCAAAGGACAACAGTGGCACCATCAGTACCATCAACGTTAACCTAGAAATTTTTTGTCTAATAAACCGGTATTCTTCGGTATATAATTGGAGGGGAATTTGGGAACTTCTTTCGAATACATATTTACTACTTACATCCATTGTATACATCTCACTAACTTCCTACTAACCATAATTCGACTAGCGAGCTTCTTAATAAGTCTTAAAGCTCTATCACTGCGTCACTGGCACTGCCTTGCTTATCTCCTTAACACTAACTATTAAGTACTTTGTGCCTTCGGGCCTTTCGCCATTACAACTAAATGAACTGCTTAATCTCACTAGCTACCATTCCTAAAAGTAGTTGGGTTTCCTGTTTTTTTCCTATGGCTAAAATGTCAAGAACCTGTAAAACTCACTGCCATAGCTATAATTTTGAGAGCCGACAATAATATTTTGACGCCAATAACAAAGGACTTTATGAAAAGAAAAAATCGCCTACAAGAAGTCCTTGTTTTTGAGAGGAGTAATCAAAATTAACGCAATTGTCTTCGTACTTTAGTCTCAGATTTAAAGGAACCTAATGCTCTTTAAAAGATCGTTTTATAACAAAACAATCCAACTAAAATAGACCTACTTCGCAAAAAAAATGGGATCGCGCAATCTATCTAATAAGGTAGTAAACTAATTAATAGGGGACGGAGAATACTAAAGAGAACCAATTTTACTATGAAACATAAACCGGCCATGCAGCCACTAAATAAAAACATGCAAAACGCTACTAATAAAGTAAGTGCCAGCATCTCACCAGAAAATAATTTAAATATTTTATCACCGCTAGAAATCAACGCTTTACTGGCTAAGCGCGGCACTGCGCTATACGAGACTTTCCGCCGTTGCGCACTTGCGGTATTAAATTGTGGCAATTTGGAAGATGACACCAAAAAAGTACTAGACGCTTACGCCGATTTTGAAATTAATGTCATTCAGCAGTCTCGTGGCGTAAAGCTTGAGCTGCTGAATGCTCCCCCCGACGCATTTGTGGATGGCACTATAATAACGGGAATTAAGGAACACCTTTTTGCGACTTTGCGAGATATCGTATATGTAGACTCCGTATTAAATCAGAGTTCGCGCATAAATTGGAATACTCAAGAGGGCACCACCGATTCGGTGTTCCGTTTACTAAGACATGCGAATGTTTTAAGAGCTGGGGAACAACCCAATTTGGTGGTTTGCTGGGGAGGTCATTCCATCTCTAGAAAAGAGTATGACTACACTAAAGAAGTGGGCTATCAAATGGGCTTAAGGGGCCTTAACATCGTTACCGGTTGCGGTCCTGGTGCCATGAAAGGACCAATGAAGGGCGCCACTATTGCTCACGCCAAACAACATTTAAAAGAAGGGCGATACCTCGGCTTAACCGAGCCTAGCATTGTTGCCTCAGAACCGCCCAACCCCATTGTTAACGAATTGGTCATCCTACCGGACATAGAAAAACGCCTCGAAGCTTTTGTTCGTGTAGGACATGGAATCGTCGTGTTTCCTGGCGGTGCCGGAACGGCAGAAGAAATTCTGTATTTATTGGGCGTCCTATTACACCCAAAAAATATCGACATCCCATTTCCACTAGTTTTCACTGCACCCGCCAGCAGTGGCGAATACTTCAAACATATTGATCGGTTTATTCATGATACCTTGGGTGAAGAGGCACAAAGTAAATACCAAATCATTATTGGTGATCCCCAGGAAGTCGCGCTGACAATGAAACGAGAAATCACCACTGTGGAGGACTATCGAAGAAAGCATAAAGATGCCTACCACTTTAATTGGCTACTGGAGATCCCACGAGATTTTCAGCAACCTTTTGAGCCTAGCCACGAAAACATGTCTGCTTTGGAACTAAAAGCGGATATCCACACATTTGCTCTGGCGGCCAACTTAAGGCGGGCTTTTTCGGGGATTGTCGCTGGCAATGTAAAAGAAAGTGGCTTAAAGGCGATAGAAGAGTACGGCCCTTATCAAATCAAAGGCGACCTGGCCATCATGACGTGCTTAGACGATCTATTGCGTTCTTTCGTGCAGCAAGGAAGAATGAAGCTAGGAACTGGAGCTTATACTCCGTGTTATCAGGTGATTCGGCATTAGCATCAGACTAAATAGTACTCTAACTTCTCAGAACAGTATTTTCCAATTAACAAATGAGTCTGAAACAGGCAACTTAGTTATGCTCGTTTTTTGTCCTGTTCAAAGATTAGGTTAAACAACTTTTCTCGCTCAGTTTTCAATATTTGAGCCGCTTTATTATCACTTACTTTGTTAGCAAGCTCATCCAGTTTCTCAAAGGACACGCCAGATTTCAAACATTTTTCCGAATCGTGAAGTGACTTTAATTTTTCATACGGTGTCATCATGCTTTCATAGGGGTAAGCTTTTCGTTGTTTGCCTTTATCATCTATTTTTATTTCAGGAAAAAAACAGGGACGGTGATAATTGATATACGGAAAAAGATAATCCAAACTAAACTGATTCATCTCTTGTGCCCATCTTTGTTCAATATGCTGATACCCAAATTGTTTTCGGACAATAGAAGCATTTTTGCTTTCAACTTGCGCATTGTCATTCGTTTGGCGAGAGCGAGATTTAGTAAACTCAATTAAGTTTTTTTCTAATAATTTTGAGACTGTTTTGTTAATATATTCTGAACCGTTATCTGAATGAAATCCTTTTATTTCAAATGGAAAGGAATCTAAGATTTGTTCGAGTATGGGTATGAGAAAACGTTCACTGATTTTTTCAACTGAGCATACCACCTCAAACTGGGTTACTTCATCTACCGCATTGATATGATAGACGCCTTTATGCTTGTCTAAATCGCCTTGATGCACTGTATCAATCCGGATATAGCCAGGTTGTCCATTCGGCTGAGGTTTTCGTCGATCACCAATAGCCACTTTTCTTGCTTGAGTTTTTGTAAAGTTTCGTCGTTGTCTTTGATAACCGGTAGAGGCCCTTAGATTATACAAATGTGATACGGATATTGTCGCTAAGTTTTGGTATTCTAGTTCATCAAAAATGTGATAGGCACGCTCACAAATCTTTTTAATGGCATGTCCACACGGCGTATCATGTTGCTCATCTGTTTTTGCTAATAAGCGAATATCTTTTTCTTTATATTGACGAGAAAACCCGTGGCTGCGACAGGGCTCCCATTTGATTCGACCGGTTTTTTTATATTGAGAAATGAGTCGTGTGAGTTGCTGGCGAGAATACCCAGTGATCTTTATTAGAAAGCGAATAATTATGCCTTTATCATTTTTTACGCAAGTCATATATTGAAACCTGACCAGTATCTTTTGTATAAACCGATACCGTTCAGACTTGTTGCCTAACACAGAAAAGGCGATAGCTTGATTGCCTTGAAGGAAATCCTCTAGGGATTTTATCGTGGTTAATTTATCTACATTCATGATCGTTTCCATCTATGGATCATGAACAGGAATTGAGCTCATTTCACCTTTTAAGACTCATTTCGTATTAGAAACAAGGGTATACTTCAGACTCATTTGGTATTGGACAAGTCTAGAACTGACCTTTTCCCTTTCTTCCTGTTATAATTCGCGGCTTACTTCCCGTCACCCTCGAGTACGCGTTGATGCCCGCTCTTTTAGGTGATTAAAAAAGCGTAGAGCTCCAGGTTTGTTAGGAAACAATGTAGTGAATCAAGCTATTAGGATAAAAACACAGTCTGCATTTGAAGTACGCCCATTCAATGTTTATACCCACCGACAGATCGATAAAATAACGGCGCTACAACACATTTCAAAAGATTTGCTGTTTGAAATGAAGGTAGTTGCAAACGTTCTTCCCTTTAGGGTAAACGATTACGTCATTGAACAATTAATAGACTGGGACAACATCCCTAATGACCCAATTTTTCAATTAACCTTTCCACAAAGGGAGATGTTGAAGCCCGAAAGTTTTGCCCGTATGGCCGACTTAGTTAAAAAGCGCGCTTCTAGACAGGAAATCCAGCAACTGGCCGCTATTTTACAAAGCGAACTTAATCCACACCCAGCGGGACAAATGGAATTAAACGTGCCGAAGCTCAATGGTGAGGCATTAAGCGGCATGCAACATAAATACAAAGAGACCGTATTATTCTTTCCAAGCCAGGGGCAAGTCTGCCACGCCTATTGCACATTCTGTTTCCGGTGGGCTCAATT
>JAESQG010000211.1 GCA_016765265.1 Pseudomonadales bacterium
TAATACAAATGATTGTATGGATACTGTACCCCAAAGAATGGGTTCTTCCGGCATCCGGGTTTTTCGTTGGATACGCAACTAACTGGCTAGCGCTTAACCTCATATTTCGTCCTTTAAATCCCATTAAATTATTACGCTGGACCTTGCAGGGAGTATTTCTAAAAAGACAAAAGGAAGTCGCCGAGGTATTCTGTCATATTATCACGCGGGATGTGATGACCATTAAGCATCTAATGGCCGCGATGCTTAATGGTCCAAAAAAAGAGCGGGCAAGAGCACTCATTAAAAAACATATCAGACCCATAATTGAAGGGGGAGCTGTTAAAATGGCAGCTCAACTGGCCGTAGGACCTAGTGGATATATCAAGCTGAAAAGGTCAATTGAAAATAAAGCAATAGAGATCTCCACTGATCAATTCGATGATCCTAAGTTTAATGAAGAAAGGGCAAGCCTAGTTGCCAATCTAATCCAGGAAAGAATGGAAAATCTTTCGCCCGCTGAATTTCAGGATCTATTGCGGCCAGCCTTTGAAGAAGATGAATGGATATTAATAGCCATTGGCGCTTTACTGGGATTGTTGGCTGGCACCGCGCAGTTATTCTTAATGTTCGCTGGCTCTTTCTAAAAGCCCATCGCCATTACGTGTCAAATAAGCTTACCCAGAATCCTAATTTGTAATGGTCGATCATTTGTGATTGTATAGAATTTCACACCCTATACTGGAACGCTGGAAAATGTCCAAGGTCGGCGATGGCAAACAAAGTGCTTTTGAATCTCTAGTTGAAAATGCGCGCCATAATACAGTGGACGTTAGCAAATTTACCCGCCAAATTTGGCTCGCCGGGCTTGGAGCATATGCCCAAGACGATAATGATGTGACGTTTGTAGCACTTGTTGAAGAAGGAAAAAAGTTTGAAAAGCGTGCTAAGAGTGAGCAAATCAGTCCAATGGATAAACAAGTTAATACCAAACCAGTCAATACCTGGCAAAAGCTTGAAAACGTCTTTGATGAACGATTATCGGCTGCGTTGGGACGCCTAGGTATTTGCTTTTGCTCAGACATAGACACTTTAAGTATCAAGCTTGAAAAACTAACAGAATTATTTGAAAATATTTGTAGCTCCATCGACCATCCCGGTAGGTAATAAGCGGATATATAGCTAGAATCAACTAATCGATAACAGAACAATTCTAACCCTCTAGGTCGCCTTTAAAGATGCCTGAGTTGATGTTTAAGTTGATACATATTGTTCCTGACCTATGGAAATACATTGCTATCGCTCTGGTCTTCGCGATGACCTTGGCATTCTGTAACTGGTTAGTTATCCGCCTCACCTTCTACCCCAAACGTTTTTTCGGTTTGTTTAAATTCCTGGGCTGGCAAGGCTTAATGCACCGGCGAGTAGAGAAGGTCAGTAAGGTGTTTTCTGAAAACATTATCCTCAGCCAAATCTCGATGCACGAAATGATTGAAATAATCGAGCCAGAGATGCTTGTCAATCAAATTGAACGCGTTCTTCGCCCCCATTTAGATGAATACGTTGATGAAATAATGGAGAAGGAGAGTCACTTAGTTTGGGAGAACTTACCATTTGTTGTTAAAAATCGAATTTATGCGCACTGCCACCGTCATTTTAAAAAGGTAATCGACAATATTGTTGAAGGGATGGCAAATGAAATCACCTACTTATTCGATTTAAACCACCTTATTACCAAGCTGTTCAAGGATGACCCCGATCTACTCAACTTGTTTTTTTTGGAATCTGGCCGAAGTCTTTATCGCTTCCTCATCCGATGGGCGATGTTTATCGCACTAATTATGGGTTGTATTCCTGCCATCCTAATGTATTACACTCCAGAGAAATGGATACTGCCGGTTCTAGGTTGCTTCATTGGAGTGATGACAAATATGCTCGTCGTCAAATTAATAAATGGCCCTAAAAAGGAAATAAGAATAGGCCCTCTCGCGGTATCAGGAGCACTGGCCCGGTTTAGGCACGAGATCAGCGAGTCTTTTTCCGATCTCTTGTCCACTAGAGTATTGACGGCCCCTAATATCATAAATAACGCATTCCATGGACCAAAGCAAAAACGCACAAGACAATTAGTAAGAAAACATCTGCACCCCATTATTGATAGCACAATGATAAAAACATTTTCCCAGCTTTCCACGGGGGCTAGTGGATTTGTTAACTTAAAAAATATTGCCACCGACAAAGCTATGGCTATCGCTAGCTACCCTTTTGAAGATCGTGAATTTAATGATAATCGAGCGAGAGAGATTAAAGCACATTTCAAAAAACAGCTGGATAATTGTGACGGTCAAACACTGTTTGATCTCGTAAGCCCAATAATAGACCAGAGTAAGCGTTGGCTAGTCATCAGTGGTGGACTATTAGGAGGGATAATGGGGTATTTCGTATTCGTTGCTTTTTTTCAACTTCTATGAGCGACCTTTTATCTTTATTATGTCATTAACATCTTAGAAGTAGCCTTCAAGATTGCTATCAGAATATCTTAGTAGGAGAGCTGCTAAATATTACCACCATTAGTCCTGTTACAATAATTGATAAGGTGATCGTCCATGTCAGAGCATCATGTCACAGTCAGCTGGCGCAAGGGTGATGATAATCATGAAACTTATACCGTTGGTTTTGAAGGCGGAACCGAGATAATTGCATCTTCCAATCCTCGCGACCAACATGATGACTATTTAGACCCGGAGCAAGCCTACGTCGCATCCCTTTCAAGCTGTCATATGTTGTCCTTTTTAGCCATTTGCGCAAAAAAGGGACATACTGTAAAAACCTATGAAGATCATGCTGTAGGCTTTTTAGGCCAAAATGAAGAAGGGCGTATAGCTGTCACTCATGTGATACTGAACCCTAAAGTTAATTTTCATAACCCTCCCCTTGATCGAGAACAAATCGAAATACGTACAGATCACACAGTAAAAGCTTAAGGTCTTGCTACTTGCTTCTTGCTACTATGCGCGGGACATAAACTTACCGTCAGATGTATTAACTTTAACCTTTTCATCAATTTCCAAATACTCTGGCACCTGTATGACTAATCCCGTATTTAAAGTCGCCGGTTTGGTTCTGCCTGACGCAGTGCCGCCCTTGAGGGCTGGCGCAGTTTCAATGACTTGAAGTACGACTGATTGTGGTAGCTCTATTCCCAATATCATCCCATCGGTCAACAATGCAACTAAGCCTTCCATTTCCTCCGAGATATACAGCAACTCATCCTCAATATCCGCTTTGCTCACGCTATATTGAGAGTAATCCTCATTGTCCATAAATATGAGATTANCCCCATCAATGTAGGAAAACTGAATTGCCTTGCGAGTCAAATCCAACTCTCTATAAACGTCATCTCCTTTACAGCTCTGCTCCAATTTTTGTTTCGTCTGAATATTATTAAAACGGATTTTATAAAGGGTCGACGCTCCTCTGGATGAAGGAGACTTTACCTCAATATTTTTAACTGCATGTGGTTGATCATTAATCTCCACCACCATTCCTTTTTTTAAATCACTGACTTTTATCACCATATACCTCGATTAGAGCTTCNTNTTCANCGATTAATTATTACAAATTCCCGAACATATCAATACACTTAGACGAAAAAGAAACTGAGAATAGACGTCAATGGTTTTTCAGCTAAAATAGGTAGTGGCATCACCTAAATTCATGCTTCAAAACAGTAGTTAAAAACGGTAGTTCAAAACAATAGCTCGAAATACAAGCACTCAATCGAATGAACAGTATTACAACAAAAAAACGAAAAATACGTATCTTAATTCTAAGTGGCAATCGTGAAAATGTGGCTGCGCTACAGGAGGGTCTTAGCGAACTCTCAATATATAATCTAGATGCTTTTTACGTAGAGAAACTCTCGGAAGCACTCAAGAAAGTGTCAGGGGCTCTTTTCGATTTCATATTACTTGATCTTAATATAATTGATGAAGACAATTTTCAAGCACTAGACGAATTAACACACAATGCCCCCGGCGTGCCCGTTATAGTCATCACAGATGCGGACAAAGAAGCGGTTGCTCTTAGATCTCTCGACCGAGGAGCCCATGATTACCTCATCAGAGATGACTGTAGCCCTAAACTATTACAACGAATTATTCGCTACGCTTTGGCGAGAAAGCAAAGTGAAGAGCAAATTGCCAAGCTAGCCCATTATGATGCATTAACGGGCGTAGCCAACAGACACCTATTTAGGGATCGCCTATCTCAAGCGATCTTCAGAGCTGAAAGAAGCGGCAAATATATTGCNGTACTATTTTTGGATCTAGANCATTTCCATGGTGTTAATGAAACTTTAGGCTATGAAGTGGGTGATATGCTTTTAAAAGAAGCCGCAGCAAAAATCGTAAAATGCATTAGACGACAAGATACTGTCGCCCGCATAGGAGGAGATGAATTTGCAGTTGTCTTGGAGGGACTACTTGATCCTCAAGATGCAACGGTCATCTCTAGACAAATATTGGACAGTTTTCAAAGNCCTAGCACCATCGCCAACCAACCGATTTTTATCTCCACAAGCATCGGTATTTCGGTTTCAGAAGAGTTTGAATGCGACGCCAGCACACTCATCAAACAAGCAGATATCGCTCGTTACAGAGCCAAAGAACAAGGACGAAATAATTTTCAATACTTTATGCCAGAACTCAATGAAATCGCTCAAAAAAGACTGAATATGGAACAAGAACTTAGCCAAACATTAGCTAGAATATTTAAACAAAACCCTTGACCCTTAATCTTTAACCCTACTGCACTGGACACTACTACCCTATAAACCACCAAAACATGGCCAAACCAGCCAACGCATCAACAGAAAATTCGCCTGTATTGACTCAAGAACCTGAATATTTCCGAGGGCAAATTGTTGCGCGCCTAATACTTGTCACGCTCTTAACCGCTTATTTTTTTTGGTTACCCACCGCACCATTACTATTGACTAAACAAACCATATACTGGATTGCTGCAACCTTCGGTTCATTTCAACTGGCTAGTTGGTGGATGTACCGACNAGNCCCCAGTTCTGAACTCCGAATTCGGATAGAGTCATGGATAGACATTTTATTCGTGTCGGGGGCACTGCTCATCGATAGTAATGAGCTTCCATTGTCCCTATTTATGCTGCTAGGTCTGCTATTGGCGAATGCCGTGCAACACGGTCAAAAAATGTATTTCGAATTGTTGTCAGTGGCAACAATTCTCATTATTTTAAGCTCACTCATTCGGCAACAATTAATCGATCAACCGATGTACTACCCATTTATCGGTAGTTTAGTATTTATTGCCACCTGCCTATTTTTTGTTTCATTAATAATACGTGCAAACGAGCATTACAAAGTATTAGCCGCCCGCATAGGGGAAATTGACTCGCTTACGGGCATGTTGAATCAGCAAGCCTTCATACGAGCTGCCAACTACCTTATTACCTTGTCACAGCGCACGCCTATGCCGATGGTTTTATTTATCGCAGAGATTGAAAATTATCACCACTTAAACGAAAAGATGGGACAACCAACAGGCGATCTAATCCTAAAGCATTTATCNCGTATTACTTTGATAAATTTAAGACGCAATGACTTATCTGCCCGGATTACGGGCAACACTTTTGCTTTTCTTATCACTAATGTCGACAAGAAGTCAGCCGAATTAGTGGCTGTTCGCCTACAATACGAATTTGCCCTTTGGGCAGATAAAGAAAAGCTAGAAGCTAGCATCAGCTTCGCGATGACTACTTTGCCCAATTACAATATTACTATCCAGATTATGCTCAAACATCTGGGTCAATACCTCCATACATCGAAAAAAACAATAGGAACACCTGGAGTAGCCCAGGCCCCTCCTTTATCAGCAGAAGATATTATTAAATTACAAGCAACCCTCTAAGAAAGCCCGTCTAAATTATTGTTTTATTTAAAGTAATGCCAAACACTCTTATTGAACCAGTACANATCAGCTAAAACAGCTCAATTAGGCTAAATTGAGCTTATGATGAAAACCTATAATCTACGTACAATCATCTACGTACAATCATCTACGTACAATCATCTACGTACAATCATCTACGTACAATCATCTACGTACAATCATCTACGTACAATCATCTACGT
>JAESQG010000212.1 GCA_016765265.1 Pseudomonadales bacterium
CTGGTATGCACCATGAAAAAGCGTTAGTCGTCCCGTTTAGTTTTCTGGCGGTGTCTATAGTAACGAGGGTTAAAACGGTCTTCAACCTCCAATCCGAAAGTTAAGCCTTTGTTGGGTTAATTTATTGTTTGATTGATTGTTTGTCCGACTAATTTTTTATTGAATATTGGAAAGGAGAGTGGGGTAACAGGGTTCTATGTTCTATGTTCTATGTTCTATGTTCTATGTTCTATGTTCTGAATGAAGTTGTTATAAGGTTTAAAATTTACGCCTCCCTCTGAAAGGAGGGAGGTTAACATAATAATTAAGGTGCAATGATGTGTTCTAGAAACGATAGTGGCCCCCATCTATTTCTTCCCGAAGCTTTTCCGTTACTGGAATGAAGGTGTCATCCCCAGGAAGTATGGCGTAAATGGGTTCGTCCGTTTGAGTGATATCATAGGCTTCATTCTTTAAGTCTGATTTTTTATATTTGAAAGTGCCAGTGGTGTCCATTGTTGTTTTTATTCGAATAAACACAGGTACAGCATATTGTGGCATGCTGCTTTTGAGGTAAGAATAAAAGTGTTTAAAATCAAAATCTTCAATTTTGACGTTAGGGGTAATCGATGCCATGCCGGCGCGACCGTTGGTATCCGGAATCTCGACTCCATAAGCAACTACTTCATCAATTTTAGGGTAGTTGGCAATTAGGTTTTCAATCTCAGTTGTGGAAACATTTTCTCCCTTCCAACGGTATGTGTCTCCTAGGCGATCAACAAATTGAGCGTGATTAAAGCCGATATCGCGTATCATATCGCCTGTGTTAAACCAGCGGTCTCCTTTTTTAAATACATCAGTCATGATGACTTTCTTTGTTTTTTCTTCATCCGTGTATCCGTCTAATGGCGTTTTATCAGAAATTTCTGCCAATAATAATCCGGCTTCTCCCTTGCCCAGCTTTTTAAGAAAGCCATGGGGACCTTTTACGGGTTGATCAGTGTCTTTATCGTACTCGACGATGGCATAGGGGGATACCGTAAATCCCACAGTGTTATCAAAATTAAGCATGTTAATAAAACCAATATTGCCATCAGATGCACCATAAAATTCATAAACGGTATCGATATCATAGCGTTCTTTGAATTGCTTCCACACCGCAGGTCTTAAACCATTGCCTAACATTATTTTGATGGGATTCAACCGGTCGTCTGGCCGTTCGGGTTGGGTCATGAGGTAGCGACATAGTTCGCCTATATATCCAAAGGCGTTAGCATTGTAGCGACGCACATCACTCCAGAAGTTGGAGGCGCTGAATTTACGCCTAATCGCCAATCCGGCTTGGCCCGCAAGTGCTGATCCCCAACAGACTATTAATCCAGAAGCATGGTACAAGGGGAGTGAGCAATAAAGGATATCTCCAGGTTTCAGTTTAACTGTACTAACACTGAGTCCACCAAAGGATTTCATCCAGCGACCATGTTTAAAAATACCAGCCTTTGGCATACCCGTTGTGCCAGAGGTGTAGATGTAAAAACAAGGGTCATTGATAAAGATATTGTGTGTTGTGTCTGGATTATAAGTAGCGCAGGATTTTATTTCAGTTATAAGGTTTAGGTATCCCTCAGGAACCTCGCCTGGGTCTCTGCTAGTATCCTGATCTGCTATACAGTAGTAGCCACCGTCTTCAATATCGAGATCGCCTTTGGCCGCCGTTATTATATCTACTAGTTCACTGCCAACTATGACATGTTTTGGTTTAACTAAATTTAGGCTGTGGATTAACACTTCATTGTTCTGTTGCGTATTGATCATCGCGCTGGCGGCACCGATTTTTGTTAAACCTATAACACAGAGCATTAGTTCTGGGCGGTTTTCAATCATCAGCGCAACGACATCTCCTTTCTGAATGCCTTTGCTAATGAAATAATGACTCACTTGGTTAGCCCACATATTAAATTCGTGGTAAGTGAAACGGCTGTCTTCGTAGAGAAAAGCTAATCCATTGGGGTTTGAGTCCACCGCATTTTCCCAGCATAAACCCAATCCTACCGGTAGAGTTGGATCTGTTATATTCCCCATTTTTAAACCTTTTACCATCGTCGGCAGGTTTTTCAGGATTTCGGGTGTCTTACGAAGTAACATCTGCCATGTGATCAAGTCTGAATTGTTGCTGTCCATGCTGTCCTCAGTATTTTGCTCTAAAAACGGGGATGAAATATTATATTAACTAAATCGGTAAAAACGGCTATTATGTAGTAATGGAATCTTATNNTAGTTCTAGTGTTGGCGTTGGAAAGCCGTATAAAAACACTGATGATCAAGCAGTTGATCTCTCAAGGACTGCCCACCCAAACGGTAAAGTCGCGGCGGAAGATAGTGATTCAGCTTTAGCAGATTTTTTNCTAGCAAATGGTTTTTCGCGGTTGCATTTTGGAGGTCGTTTAGAGAGACAATACCGAAGTCAGAAGCCCGCTATTTCTATTGGTCGACATCGGTGGTATTTAGTTTGTGGATTATTGATAACGATATGTTTTGGTGTTGTTGATCCCTTGCTCGCCCCAGATGTATATACCGTTGCATGGATATTTAGATACGGCTTATTAACGCCAATGTTAACNGTCCAGCTGTTGNTATCCTTCCAATCATTTTATCCCAAAGTGGAAGCGTTGTTTTCTACGGTGACGATTTGTTCTGTTGCTGGCACCTTGATTTTTATCATGAAGTTTAGTGATTCCCCCTTAGCAACTCATTATCACGGCTTACTTTTACTACTCGTATTGTACGGCAATGTCATGACACGAGTGAAATTTTGGCATTCTTTTTCATGGTCCATAATAGTGATGCTGGTGTATTACCTCAATTTTGGTATTACTGTAGTTAGTGATCCCTTAGCGGGTTATTATTCTTCACTAATTGCTGTGGTTTGCTTGATTGGGCTTTTGGCTAATTATCAAGTTGAATATCATGCAAGGCTCGATTTTTTACACACGTTGCTGCTAAATTGCGAGAAAGAGCGTTTAGAGAGGATGAGCGACGAGCTTTATCGGGTGGCTGTCGTTGATAGTTTGACAGGCCTATATAATAGGCGGCATTTTGATGAAGCACTGGCTGCAGCTTGGCGGGATGCTTATGCAAATGAAACCCCTGTATCTCTATTATTTATTGATGTGGATTGTTTCAAACGATTTAATGATACCTATGGTCACCAAAGAGGCGACCAGTGTTTAAAGGTAGTCGCTGATACATTAAGTAGAGTTGAGCGACGACCCAGTGATGTTGTTGCCCGCTATGGAGGAGAGGAATTTGTCATTATTCTTCCAGGCATGGGAGAGGCGAAGGCTGTTATCTTTGCCGAATCAATTCGCGCTAATGTTGAGAGTTTACGAATTCCTCACCGAGCGTCTACTGTCATGGACTGCGTTACTGTGAGTATTGGTGTATCCACGGTGACACCCGGTCCAGATTGCAAGCCAAAAATGGTAGTGGCGCAAGCAGATAAGGCTTTATATAGCGCGAAAGAGGAGGGGCGAAATAGAGTTTGTATCGCAAAAAAAACAAAATTAAACCTAAAATCTCAACTCGAAGCAGTGACTCCAATTTAACCTAATAAAATCCTTAATCTTCAGTATCTTGATCAACTTCATACCTATATAGAGCGTTTATTCACAATTGATAAGCTAGTTAGATCTGTATTAACGGGGTAACTTTTTGTGCTGTTGGGTGTTAAGCAACGTCATGGGAGGGTAGTCACGATATATTTAATCTGGTAATTTAATTGACTTATTAGACCTTGACTTAGGTTTGGCCTCTCTTGACGGAGGTTACTATAGACTAGCTATCGCTAGTTAATCAGAGAGGGTGTTTGCATAAATTCAAGGGCTGATTTCAAAGACGAATCGATCATAAGTATAAATAAGCAGCAAGGGAATATGCGTGCTTCAGTTGTGAAGCTCGTACTAGCATTACAAAAATAAGCAGATCAAATAAGAAGGGGATAATCGTGTCGATATCAAATCCAATGTTGGCCGGCGTATCATCGCCAGTTGCCGACGCAATGAAGTCAGTACATCCAATAGAGTCCGATATTTTTCAGCCAAAGGACGTTCACCGAAAGAAAGAAGATGCTCGTACGCGCATTTTAAATACCGCTCTTGCTGAATTTGCACGGCGCGGTTATGACGGCGTATCCACAACGGAAATTGCCAAAGAAGCGGGTGTTACGCAGCCTCTGATTCATTATCATTTTAAAAGTAAAGAAGCATTATGGCAGGCAACGGTGGAGCAAGTGTTTACCTGGCTGAAGGACGAGTTGATAGCGCCGATGGCGGATCAACTGACAAACACATCTACGGACAATAAATCGGTCCTATCTAGCTCTATACGCAAGTATGTGGAATTTAGTGCAGTACACCCAGAGTTTGGTCAATTTCTATTAAGGGAAGGTACACAAAAAACAGATCGTCTCGAGTGGATGGTTGATAACTGGATGCGGCCATCACTAGGTGGTTTTATTGACGCGCATAGTAAAGGCGTTAAAGATGGGTGGATCAAAGATATTCCCTTTGCTCAAACAGTTACGATAGTGACAGCAAGTGTGTGTAATTTCTTTGCACTGTCGCCGATGATTGAGAGTTTATATGGTGTCAACGCGCTTGACTCCGAACAGGTAAAAATTCATTCAGACGCCGTTGTAGATTTTCTTACCAATGCACTTTATGTCGACAACACAGAAACGGTTAGGACAACTGAAGAAGAGTTAGCGTAAAATACTTGGTAGCTAAATCAGAGTGGGTTAATCAAATAGGGCGCGAGAGCGCCTTTTTTGTTTGCGCCCTTTTACTCTCGTTAGGTAATATCCAAATAAGTTAACGTCCAAATTCGACGGTGATAGAAAGAATAGCCGGCTTTTTCACTTCGACTAGTTTGGAAATTTATCCTGACGAGATTCCTCTTCAGGATGCGCACTCAATCTGAGAGTTAATTAAGTAGCTAAAGCGTGTTTCTCCGTAGTTAGCGGTAGACGGATAGTGAATTTAGTGCCCTCACCTTGAGCTGAATCTACCTCAATGGTCCCGCCGTGATGATCGGTGACAATAAAATAACAAACAGATAAACCCAGCCCAGTTCCTTGGCCTATTCCCTTAGTGGTAAAAAAGGGTTCAAAAATTCGTTTAGCAATCGAGGGGTCCATACCCGGCCCATTATCAATTACTTCTATTTGAGCAAAGTTGCCAAACTTTCGAGTGCGCAGCGTAATCCGTGGTTCTGTGTTTTGTCGAGGATCGTTTGCAAGTGCTTGCGCAGCATTTTTTAATAAGTTTAGGATGATTTGCTGAATTTCAGCACTAGTGCAAGGTACTGGAGGTAGGGTTGAGTCAAAGTCCTTTTCAATCTCGATTAACCTGAAGTGAAAGGTGGACTTCAGGTCAAAGGTGTTTGCTGCCAAATCAAGGCTGTGGTTAAGGAGATCTCGAAGATCGATAGGGACATGTTGGCGGTTGTTGCTTCGGGAAAACTCCAGCATGTTGGTGACGATTGCCGCAGCACGCTCTCCTGCCTCTCGAACTCCAAACAAGAAGCGATATATATCCCTCTGAGTTAGGTAATCATGGATTTGACTAAGCTCGGTGCCACATTCTTGTGCGATGGTGACATTGCGTTTGATGTCGGGAGAAGTGCGGCGTAATATATTTTGTATACCTTGGAGTACAACACTAAGAGGGTTATTAATCTCGTGAGCCATTCCCGCGGCAAGTTCACCTAAGGACATCATCTTTTCATTTTGCACCATCATGTTTTCTAGCTTCACTCTAACTGTCACATCATCAACTCGAATAACCGCGCCGGTTAATTCGTGGGATATCAAAGGAAAGACTGTTACATCGATAAAGCGAGCCTCGTTGCCTTCTCCTTGCTGAATATTTTCATTAATTTGCGGAACCCCCCGTTCTATTGATTCCGTAATCATCGTAGTAGAGACAAAGATATCGGGGTATATTTCGTCAAGGCGAGCACCTAGAGCACGGTTGGCCTCAATCTTGGTAGCTTGTTCCGCACTCGCGTTCCAGTGGGTTACATAACCCGCAGGCGTTACGCCAATTAAGATGGAGGGCATAGAGTTAATGATGCTGTTCAAATATTCTTTGGTCTCTTGAAGGAGAGCTTCAGTTAATTCGTGCCGTGATACTTCATGTTGTAAGCGTTCATTTGTGGTGCTTAATGTCTCGGTGCGTTCATCAACTCTTTTTTCAAGTTCCTTGTGCGAAAGGCTAAGTTGATGTTTGGCTTTTTTGTTCTTAAGTCTACTTCTTTGCAAGCCTAAAATTGTCAACATTTGAATAATTATGAAGGTGACGATAAGCCAAGCTAAAAGAGGGTCGATATCAAAAAAATCAAAGGTGCTGTTTGAAGTGGCGGCAATTGCTGAGGTGGTGAAAAGGAAGGGGAAGGTGGCGACGGCAGATAAGGCAAAATAATCCCAAATAGAAGAACGGGTTTCTTCTACCTTATTAAAGTTTTCTTTCCTTTTGCTAGACATGATTTAACGTCCGTCTAAAGTAGAAACCATTTACCACTAATGCCGTTTACGAAATAAATTAAATTTCACGGCTGATAGTATAGGTCACTAGGGTTAACCAATATCGATAAAACATTCTGGTTTAACAAGCTGGTAGGATAACAATACTAAATCAATTACCAATGAATTTCTTGTAAAGAATAGTTATAGAATTTGTTAATAGGTCACATATTGTAATGAT
>JAESQG010000213.1 GCA_016765265.1 Pseudomonadales bacterium
GTGTAGTTGTAGGTGTAGTTGTAGGTGTAGGTGTAGGTGTAGGTGTAGGTGTAGGTGTAGGTGTAGGTGTAGGTGTAGGTGTAGGTGTAGGTGTAGCTAGCTTTGCCGTTGATGTTTGCAATTTTTCAGCTTCATTTGAAGGTGCTAGAGCAGTTAACATGTCGTCAATCAGAGTAAGCTTTCCCTCCTTATCAATGTTGAGGGTTGATTTTAAATTCTTAAAACCAACTTTATTAATAGTCAGTTGGTTTAAATTATCGAGTTGAATGTCTTTAGCGTGTAAAAGGTTAAGGTGGATTAGAGGCGCGTCATCATGACTGCTATCGGTAAGGTCTTTTAATATCGAGAGGTTTTTTATTTCAAAAGAGTTGAGGGACAAATTGTTTGGTCCATTAATGGCAAGGGAGGAAAATAAAATTTCTTCTACCTGAGCAAGTGGAAGCAGGGGGGTTGTTAGTTGGCTAATGAAGTCACTAACGGTTAAGTCTCCCGTTACTTTTAGCGAGTTTTCTGGATCTAAGGAGTTTATGTGGGTGGACCCTTCCCATTCAATGGATTTGTTGGTGATTTCTCCCTGCCATTGTATCTCCGAATTATCTAGATCGAATAGTTCACCTTTGATATGGCTGTCACTCAGCTTGACAGTACCGGATACGCTTACGCTGAGTGATTGTGTGTTGTGATCTGTTTTTAATAGCTCGATGCGAGGACTTAAATCTAAGGCAAGGGTGGTTTCTAATAGAGTAAGGAAGGGTTTTGAGTCTTGCCCGCGCGGGTGAAGGAGAGGGACAAGACGTAATTGAGCGGTCAGCTGAATTTTAGTATCCTGAACAGGCTCCCAACTATTGATGTTATTCAATTGGGCAGAGCTGATGGAGACGGAGCTGTTTAGTTCCTTAGTTTGGTAGCGTACCAAGATATCCTGCCACTTTGCATTAGCAAGGCTTAGTCCCCAGTCCAAGGGTTTATTCTCGGTGTCTTTTAATGTTTCTGTTTGCTCATGTAAGGGAAGGGGGATACCTATGGTATAGCGTCCGGGCAGAGTTTCTTCTACTAGAATAGACAGACCACTAACTGTGAATTCTTCAATGACAATTTGTTTTTTTATTAGATTCAATAAAGCTATATTCAGATGAAGATATTTTAGCGCAACAAGATCTTGTTTGTTATTTTTTTCCTCATCGGTTGCAACGCCTTTATTGCTAGGTGTTCCCTCAATAACAAACCCTTTTATCGTAATTTCTCCAGTGAAGGGATTGATACCGATGTGTTCTATTTCGACATTATCAGCGCCTAATTGAGTTAGTTTAACTGGAATCAGCAGTTTCGCTGCTATGGGTATTAGGATGCTGGGTATCGCAATAAGCGCTATTGCGACCATCAGAGTAATATAAGATCGTCGTAACCATGCGGGCTGATTACTAAGAGACAGTGAGAATAGGCTCATTTCATTTATTCTGGGATGTCGGCTGTGTTTATTGTGCAGTTAAACTTCTATCGACACTTGTCCATTTTCCACTTTAACTGGATACGTTTTCAACGCTTTTTCTGATCTCAGTGCGTTCAATAATTGAATGCCTGGCGGGAAATTTGCCCATTTTACTACTTGGCCTGATTTGATGTCGAATTCTGCTCGGTGGAGAGGGCATTGAATCCGGCAACCATCGAGAATTTTTCCTTTTTCTAAAGATCTAAAAACGTGGGTGCATCTGTTTTGTATGGCAAAGAATCCGCCTTCTAAATGAAATAGCAAAACAGTTTCATTTTCCAATTTTACGGCCATTTGCTTACCAACGGCCAAGTCCGTTTCATTGCATACTGAATGTACTGTCATTAGCTTATTCCTCGTTTATTAGTTTTTATCGTGAGTGGGCGGACACCATCCTACTGCCCACTTCGCCGTGCTGCAAGAAATAGCTAAAATCAACTGGGTTCAGGATTTCTTTACGGGTAGGAGAAGTTCTGGGGGGGGTTGTTCACAATTTAATTTCTCCCCTAACAAGGTTTCGATAGCGGGAAGCAGAAAGGAGTCATCTTCGCAAGCAAAACTAATAGCTGTCCCTTTAGACCCCGCACGACCAGTACGGCCTATTCGATGAACATAGTCCTCTGGGTCTTCGGGCAACGCGTAGTTGATCACATGACTGACGCCTTCAACGTGAATGCCTCGGCCAGCGACATCGGTGGCTACAAGTACGCGGATTCGACCTGTTTTGAAGTTTTCTAATGTCGTCAGCCGCTTGTTTTGCGGCACTTCTCCAGACAGCATGGCGCACTTGATATTATCTCGTTTGAGGCGCTCGCAAAGTCGCCGGGTTTCATCGCGGCGATTGGTGAATATAATGACCCTAGTCAGTTCTTTTTGAGTAATGGTGTTATACAGCAGCCGATATTTTTCACTTGTAGTGACAAGGTAAATTTTTTGATCGATGGTATCGGTTGCCACATGTTCTGGCGCGATTGAAATTCGTTGGGGATCTAGTGTCCAATTTTTAGCGAGATTTAAAACGTCTTCGTTAAAGGTTGCACTAAATAACAGAGTTTGCCGGTACTCTTTTCCTGGCGTTGCTCCGATGATACGTTTTACATCAGGAATAAATCCCATGTCCAACATTCGGTCTGCCTCGTCTATGACCAAGGTTTCTACTTCACAAAGAGAGCAGTCTCTCTTATTGATAAAATCTATCAGTCGGCCAGGTGTGGCCACTAGAATGTCAATTATCTCATCATGAAGTCGAGTTTGTTGTTTTTGATAATCCATACCTCCGACTACGGACATGGCCGAAATGCCAGTGTATTTACACAGATCATGTGCGTCTTTTTCTATCTGCAAAGCGAGCTCGCGGGTAGGGGCAATAATGAGTGCTCGTGGCTCGCCGTTGTATCGTTCCTCCGGGGTCTCTTTGGATAACAAATGGGTAATGATGGTGACTAGGAATGCGGCTGTTTTGCCGGTACCCGTTTGAGCTTGACCAATGACGTCATACCCCTGCAGTGTTTGCGGTAATGAGACTGCTTGAATGGGACTGCAATAATGAAACCCTAAATCGGCGACGGCGTGTAGCAGCTCATCGGTAAGGCCAAGGTCATGGAACCGGGTTTCACCTTCTTTCGGGGGCACTGGGAAATCACTCGGTGTCCATTTTTTAGGGGTGGGCTTTGTCGTTTTGTTAGATGGGCTTGTTGATTCCTTTGCTTGAGATCCTGTTTTTTCCCCTGTTGTGGGCGTGCCTTTTACAGAGGGAGTTTTGGGTTGTCCTGCAGTGCTGGCAGACTGGCGTGGTTTCTCTACATCGTCGGAGTTAGCCTTTTCATCATTAGAGGTGAAAAGCTGCCAAAGTTGGTGTAACCACTGTAAAGTTTTTTTAATCATGTATGGTATTTGGACCTGTATATTTTGTCTTTAAGGCTTAGAAAAGTTACGGTTGAAGGCGTACAAGATCAGCTTGACTATCAATATCTATAAAAATTCCATGGTCATCAACTGCGAGTAACGAGAGGTTATCAGAATTTTCTTTGAGTATTTTCTGTGCGCCAACGTCGCCAGTCAAATGGCTAAGAGTGTGAAAATAATCGCGACCAAAGCCTACTGGATGCCCTCTCTTAACTTCATCCCATATCAGCCTGTCCGCATTATTTTTAATGCAAGGAACAACGAGGGAGGAGTTAGTTTTGCTGTTCTTGAGTGTATTATATACGCTCTGGTAGGTATTGCTCTGAATAAATGGCATATCGGCGAGACAAATCACGCAAGCATCCCATTTTTCGTGAAACTCGTTGGAAATTTGCTGTACGCCATAAGCGATTGAGTCCCCGAGCCCGGTGGAATCATCAATGCAGAGAAACGGGACATCATATCGTTCTAATCTAGTTATGAGCTTGTTTAAGGGCGATCGCGTTATGACTAGTCGATCATCAAATATCCCTTCGGTTTTTCTAAGTACCTCTTCGATAAGCGTCGAGCCGTTTTTTAGCGGTTCAGATAATTTCGGTTTGCCAAAACGTTTGCTTTGTCCCGCCGCTAGAGTCAAGGCTCCAATCATCAAGCTTGCTCTGACATCAATGTCAACTGAGGGGAATCTTGTTTTTGAGTTTTCACGCGAGTTTGGTTTTTTACCAGAGTGAGTTCAGCCATTAACGAGATGGCAATCTCTGCGGGTGTTCGGCTGCCGATGGGAATACCGACCGGGGCGTGTAAAGATTCAATTTGCGAGTCATTGAGATCCAGCTGAAATAAGCGCGTTTTTCTTTTCTCTGAGGTTCGGGCGGATCCTAGTGCACCGACGTAAAAGGCATCGGACTGTAACGCTTCCATAATGCCCATGTCGTCAACCCTTGGATCGTGAGCTAGGGCCACCACGGCGCAATATTTATCGCTGTATCGGTCTCTAACCACGTCATCGGGCATTTCTCTGGTCAAAGACACATCCTTATTGGACCACTGTTGTGCATAGCGGGGTCGAGGATCACAGACTTCTACTTCATAATCCAGGGCCAATGCCAATTGGGCCACCTGCAGACTTACGGGGCCGGCACCGATTAAAAGCAGGCGGCTGTGCGGTCCTAGCGTTTGTTTGAGAGTGCCATTGTGAAAAAGCACAGTTGGTCGGGTCGGTGTTGGTGTTGCTATTTTGTCGTTATTATTTGTGTTGGCGATTCTTTCAATACTGCTTCTGTCACCCAGCGCTTTTAAAATGTGTTGGCAATGATCTTTGTGATGATTGATGGGGAGGAAAGGCTCGATGAGTAGTTTTAGCTGGCCTCCGCAAGGTAGCTGAAGCCGCTCCTGTTCCTGTACAGTATCGCCATAGGTAATCTCCATGGGATGAGCGCTGTGTTGGGCAGTAAACTGAGTATCAAGTAGTTTTTCTATTAGCTCTTCTTCTATGCAGCCACCCGAAATGGAGCCGATAGTTTCTCCTTGATCATTGCAAGCCATAAGGGAACCAACGGGGCGCGGTGCAGAGCCCCAAATCTCGAGTACGGTTACAAGCCATGCTTGTTGGTTTTTATTAAGCCATTGATTTAAAAGATTAAAAGTGGCGTAATCAGAGTGTTTCATTATGAAATTCTATACTAGTCTGCGGGCTTTCGAAAGTTGCTGGCATGATAGCATGTCTTGTATGTTGAACGAAATTTGTGGATTGACTACTAATACGGGAATAAAACGCCGGCACATATGAACGATAACAATAATGACAGGAGGCTATACTGATGGGCCGATGGCGTCCACCGCAAAAACCGGGTGCAAAATACATTACACCAGAAGGTTGGAAAAAACTGGATGAGGAGTTGGACTTGCTGTGGCGAGTAAGGCGACCCGATGTGACTAGGCATTTATCTGCAGCCGCTGCCGAAGGGGATCGGTCAGAAAATGCAGAGTATATTTATCGCAAAAAGGAGTTGGGTGAGATAGATCGACGAGTGCGCTTCTTAC
The DNA here is from genome assembly GCA_016765265.1 of Pseudomonadales bacterium. Lineage (GTDB taxonomy): Bacteria > Pseudomonadota > Gammaproteobacteria > Pseudomonadales > DC-out160 > DC-out160. The sequence goes on from JAESQG010000213.1 coordinate 5,438, forward strand.
GAAAACGCCTGGAGCAAGTCACGGTGGTGGATCGTTTGCCTGATGACAAGCAACGGGTTTTTTTTGGGGCGTGGGTGACTGTGGAAGATGACAAAGGTGTAGAGCATCGTTATCGTATTGTAGGTCCTGATGAAATTGATTTGTCCAATGGTTTAATAAGCTTGGATTCTCCCTTAGCTCGAGCCATGCTGAAAAAAACGGTAGACGATGAATTCGCTGTTAATCTTCCGAGTGGAAAAGCAGTTTATTGTATTACCGAAGTGGCCTATCAAACTGTGCAAAAATAAGCAAACTGTGCAAAGATAAGGTTACTTAATCCCTGCTAGCTTTTCAGAATTGTCGCTGCATCATGGATCGCTTTGCGAATACGGGGGTAAGTTCCGCACCGGCATATGTTGCCAGACATGGCATTATTTATGTCCTCATCATTTGGTTGCGGGTTTTTTGCTAATAGTGCTGAGGCAGACATGATTTGTCCTGGTTGACAATAGCCGCATTGGGGGACGTTGTTGCTTATCCAGGCTTGCTGGACCGGATGATCCCCGTGTTCACTGAGCCCCTCAATAGTGGTAATTTGATGGTTTGGTTTAAGGGCGCTAACGGGGAAAGTGCAAGACCGAATTGCCAGTCCATCGAGGTGAACTGTGCAGGCGCCACAGCTACCAATTCCGCAACCGTATTTTGTTCCAGTTAGTTTGAGGTGATCGCGAATAGCCCATAGTAGCGGAGTATCTGCGTCGATCTCCAGAGATTGCTGAACGCCATTTAGGTAAAAACTAATCATATTGACGACCCCAGGGCGGAGGAAACTTGTTGGTTTAGACCACCAGTGTAAACCAAGCTTGAGTTGCTGTGTGGACTTTCATTATTTAGACCGTAAGATATCGATTTACTAAATCGTCCGTCAATTCTCCTATGGTTCCGTTAGCTACATTTCGCCCTTTTTCAATGATGCAGAAATGGTCAGCGATTCTTCTGGCAAAGGCAAGTTTCTGCTCCACCATGATCACCGAAATCTTCTCTTCTTTATTGAGTTGTTTTATCACGTCTCCAATTTGACTGACAATATTTGGCTGTATTCCCTCGCAGGGTTCGTCGAGTATTAGTAATCGTGGTTCTAAAACCAATGCTCGGCCGATAGCCAGTTGCTGCTGTTGGCCTCCGGATAAATCCCCGCCTCTTCTTTGTAGCATTTCTTTTAATACGGGGAAAAGCTCGTAGATCTTTTCAGGTATTTTTTTGTNTTTACTGCGAGTAGCACTAAGGGCGACTTTTAGGTTTTCTTCCACGGTTAGCTGGCCAAATATTTCACGACCTTGGGGGACATACCCAATACCAATACGTGCTCTAATTTCTGTGGCTTCTTTAAGGAGATCTTTTCCGTCGAAAAAGATCTTCCCTGACCTAGTTGCTAAAAGTCCCATAATACACTTGAGTAAGGTGGTTTTGCCGACGCCATTACGACCCATAATGCAGGTGCACGAGCCTTCTTCCGCTTCCAGATTGAGATCCCACAGGATGTGACTTTCGTCGTAATACTGATTGAGTCCACTGACGGTAAGCATTGCTACTATTATTCTCCTAAATACACTTCAATCACTTTCGGATCATTTTGAATGTTTTCCATAGTGCCTTCTGCAAGTACTGACCCTTGATGAAGTACCGTGACTTTGGATTGAGCGATAGAGCGAACAAAGGCCATATCATGTTCCACAACAATGACGGAGTGTTTGCCTGCGAGACTGGTCAGTAGGGTAGAGGTACGTTCTACTTCTTGCGGTGTCATGCCAGCAACGGGTTCGTCTATGAGTAGTACTTGGGGATCTTGGGCTAGTAGCATTCCGATTTCTAGCCATTGTTTTTGACCGTGAGACAGTAATCCAGCTTTAGTTTGGCTCTCAGCGCTGAGTCCTATTATGTCTAGCAACTCGTCTATGCGTTCTAATTGTTTATGTGACAAGCGATGAAACAGGGCATGGAAAACTTTTCGAGTGCCGCTTAAGGAAAGTTCGAGGTTTTCAAATACGGTTAAACTTTCGATGCAGCTGGGTTTTTGAAATTTACGACCAATACCCAGGTTGGCGATTTCCGCTTCGTTATATTTGGTGAGGTCAGTGTGGTCTGAGAAAAAAACTTCGCCTTCGTCAGGCCGTGTTTTCCCGGTAATCACATCCATCATTGTGGACTTGCCCGCACCGTTGGGACCTATTATCGCCCTTAGTTCACCCGGTTCAATATAGAGTGAGAGGTTGTTTAGCGCCTTGAAGCCATCAAAACTCACGCTAACGCCGTTTAGATACAGAATAGTGTCTTCTCGATCGGGGGTGTGCATTCGATTCTGCTCCTTATACCGGCTTGTCTATTGAAGTGTTTTCCGGATTTTCTTTGTTACCTTGATCCGAGTTTTTATCATTCTGTTTTGATTTTCGTTCGCGATAACGTTCTTTAATTTGATTGGCCATTCCGATGACGCCTTTGGGGAGATAAAGCGTGGTCACCACAAACAATCCACCGAGCATAAACAGCCATACTTCCGGCAGAGCTCCGGTGAAATAGGTCTTGGCATAGTTCACCAACACAGCACCGAGTACGGCACCATACAATGTACCTCGGCCTCCAATAGCTACCCAGATAATAATTTCAATGGAATTGATGGGAGAAAATTCGCCAGGGTTAATGATTCCCACTTGTGGGACATACAATGCCCCGGCTACTCCTGCGATACCGGCTGATAAGACGAAAACNAATAATTTGTAGTTTTCTACTTTATAACCGATAAAACGCGTTCTGCTTTCAGCATCTCTAACAGCAACAATGACCCGTCCGAGTTTTGAGTTAACGATAAAACGACTGAGGAGGTAGGCCAATGCCAGCGCCATCGCTGAGACCACGAATAAGATGGCTCTGGTGTTATCGGACTGGAGGCTAAAGCCGAGTATGTCTTTAAAATCCGTTAATCCGTTGTTGCCCCCAAAGCCCATATTATTGCGAAAAAATGCTAGCATTAAAGCGTAAGTCATAGCTTGGGTAATAATAGAGAGGTAGACGCCGGTGACCCGAGACCGGAACGCGAGCCAGCCAAAGACGAAAGCCAGTAGTCCTGGCACAAACAGCACCATGGCCATAGCGAAACTAAAGGAATCGAAGCCCAGCCAATACCAGGGTAATTCGTTCCAATCTAAGAAGACCATAAAATCAGGAAGAATCGGATCACCGTAGACGCCACGCTCACCGATCTGCCGCATCAGATACATACCCATGGCATATCCACCCAAGGTAAAAAATGCGCCGTGCCCTAGACTCATGATACCGCAATACCCCCAAATTAAATCCACGGACAAGGCCAGTATGGCGAAGCAAATATATTTGCCCATTAATGTCAGGGTATAAGTGGAGACCTGAAAGGGAGAGCTATCTGGCAACATGTTTAACAAAGGGACCGCCACCGCGACTATCGCTAAAATGATCATAAAGCGGCGACCGCCNACATCATTTTTATCGAAAGCAAGGCTTAGCATATGCGCGATGGGNCCCATAACGGGNACGTCATTTTTTGTGGCGGTCACGGATTGGGTTGTGTTGGAAGTCATCAGTCTATTCCTCCGCTGCTCGACCTTTCAGGGCGAATAAGCCTCGAGGTCGTCGTTGAATAAAGATGATGATAAAAACGAGAATAAATATTTTAGCCAGCACCGCTCCTGCGTAGGGTTCCACAAACTTATTGGCTATGCCCAAACTCATAGCGGCGAAGAAAGTGCCAAACAGATTACCCACACCGCCAAACACCACTACCATAAATGAATCGATAATATAGGCTTGGCCTAGGTTGGGGCCTACGTTGGTTAATTGACTAAGGGCCACGCCGGCAATGCCTGCAATGCCAGAGCCTAAACCAAAGGTCATGGCATCAACCCAGTTGGTACGAATACCGATAGCGCGGGCCATGGATCGGTTTTGTGTAACCGCTCGCATTTGCAGCCCGAAGCGGGTTTTCTTTAGTAGTAAAATGAGAGCCATTAATACTGCCAGGGCGAAAAATATAATATAAAGCCTATTGTAGGTGAGGCTCAATGCGTCGTTGATTGCCCAAGAACCACTCATCCAGTCCGGTGTGTAAACAGATCGGTTTAGAGGAGAGAATATGCTACGTACTAGCTGTTGCAGAATTAGGCTTAAACCAAATGTCGCCAGTAATGTTTCCAGTGGTCTACCGTACAGGTGACGAATGATACCTCGTTCAATAATAATCCCCATGGCACCGGCAACAAAAAATGCGGCTGGAATCGCGACAAATAGAGAGTATTCAATATGATTAGGCATGAGCAATTGAACTACGTAGGTGGTGTACGCGCCTATCATCATCATTTCGCCGTGAGCCATGTTGATGACACCCATGACACCAAAGGTGATGGCTAGACCAACAGCGGAGAGCAATAAAACCGAGCCTAAGCTAATGCCAAAGAATAAGTTCTCAGCAAATTTATAGACCTGCACTTGGTCGTTAATGGTTTTTAACGCAGCCTCTGCTGCGGTTCTCACGGATTCTTCCGGTTCGCGGAAGCTGCCATCGTCTTCCACTATGAGTAGAGAGTTAAGTAACGATCGAATCTCTGGTGATAGTGAGCCCTCTAGCTGATGCACGGCGTCCATTCGAATAGCCGCGCTAGGGTTGCCAATATTGATGACGGCTTTAGCCTTCGTTAATTGCTTGAGGACTTCTCCATCCTTTTCCACTTCAATGGCTTTCTTTAAAGTATTCATCAAATCTTTCGAGGGTTTTTTTATAATGCTAGTGGCTGCTTGTAAGCGAATACCTCTGTCTTGCGATGTTAATTGCAGACCAGCGATGGTCTGTCGAATTAAGGTGCGTAATCGATTGTTAAGGCTTATTTTTTTTACTTTTCGTTTGGTGAATTTGCCAATAATGGTAGTGGTGACTGGATCCGTTAGAACATACAGGGAATCTCTTTTCTTGGCGTAACCTATTTCTTTTGTTTTCTTAACATAAAAAAGTTTGCTATCGAGGAGGGCTATTAGGGAAGTCAATATTCGGCTATCCTCTAACGCGGAAAACTCGGCAATCGCCAGTGTTTTTTGGGTAAAATTCTTTTGATTTAGTTTGTTTAACGCTGCTTTGAATACCGCATCACGAGTCTCCTCGGTAACGAGTTCAATCTCCTTTGTATTGCTACCCTCGGCATTAATATTGTCGAAATTGATATTGTCGGAATCAATATGTTGGGTAGTGGCTATTGCTGTTGCAGAGAAGGACAATACGACAAGATGAGCGCAGAGGAATAATACCAAGCCAAACCTTTCCATTAAGTTGGGTATAAACGGCCGTAGAGTGGATTGACGTCGCATCATTATCACTGGTTAACTCATGGTGTTATGAAGGTATGTAAGGTCTCGATGTGATTTTCGGGACGATTCTAATCGAAATCTGAGCTATTAGATAGCTGGGCTGAGTAGTCGATGTTTACAGAATTGGCCTGGGGGATGTTTATATTTGAATGCTGAGCAAAAGATAGATTGGTGTTAAAAAAAGTCAGTGTAGTGTCTAATAGGTGTGTTTTATAAGTCTATTCATCTGATAGTCTCAGATGAATAGACCGTATTACTTTGTACCGCTAGATCGCTAAAGACTAGTAAACCTGTCCTGAGCACTTGCCAGTTTTNATATTGTAGTTNCCGCAGCTGATGGGAGCAGTCCANTCNGATACGACCCACTTGCTTTCTGGTAAATAGTCNGTCCANGCGTCNCCAGTNACCTCACCCTTGGTTTGCCATACAATTTCAAATTGGCCGTCGTCTTGAATCTCNCCAATTAGTACGGGCTTNGAGAGGTGGTGATTGGTGTTCATTACAGCGATACCACCAGTTAAGTTCGGAACGGTCACGCCATACATGGCCGTACGTACTTGATCAACATCNGTCGAACCGGCTTTTTCTACAGCCTTCGCCCACATGTTGAAGCCAATGTAGGTNGCTTCCATAGGNTCGTTAGTAACGCGCTTGTCGCTCTTAATATACTTCTGCCAGGTTTTAATGAATTCATCATTAACATCAGATTCGGCACTCATGAAGTAGTTCCAAGCAGCTAGGTGTCCTACCAGCGGTGCAGTGTCTATGCCTGATAGTTCTTCCTCGCCCACAGAGAATGCAATAACGGGAATATCTTCAGCAGAGATTCCTTGGTTGCCTAGCTCTTTGTAGAAAGGCACGTTTGCGTCACCGTTGATAGTAGAAACAACNGCNGTTTTCTTACCTTTTGATCCGAAGGCTTTGATATTNGANACNATGGTCTGCCAATCAGAATGTCCNAAAGGNGTNTAGTTGATCATNATATCTTTCTCTTTNACACCTTTTGACTTCAAGTAAGACTCGAGGATCTTGTTAGTTGTACGAGGGTAAACGTAATCTGTACCCGCAAGAATCCANCGCTCTACGCCTTGTGCTGCGAGATAATCCACTGCAGGAATAGCTTGCTGGTTTGGTGCTGCGCCGGTGTAGAAGACATTTTTGGAAGACTCTTCACCTTCGTATTGTACCGGGTAAAAAAGTAGTCCGTTGAGTTCTTCAATTACAGGTAGAACAGACTTTCGAGATACTGAAGTCCAGCATCCAAAAATAACATCTACTTTTTCTTTGTCTAATAGCTCTTTCGCTTTTTCGGCGAATAGCGGCCAGTTAGACGCAGGGTCAACAACCACAGCCTCTAGCTTCTTACCGAGCAAACCGCCTTTGCTATTTTGAACGTCGATCATCATTAAAACAGTATCTTTTAAGGTGGTTTCACTGATTGCCATTGTTCCTGATAGTGAATGCAATACGCCTATTTTAATAGTGTCATCAGCAGCTGAGCTGGTGACTGCGGAAAATGACAATGCTAAAGCGCTTACACTTAGCCCCACGCGTTTTAGCCAGTTTGAAGTTTTCATATTCATTATTTGGTCCTTGAGAAGTTTTGTTATATGTGTGGTCCTTGACAAGCATCGAGTAGCACAATTAGTGCCAAAGCAATGTTTGTTAGTGATTTCCTAAAAACTAAAAAAGCATGTAGTTGAAACTACAGTATTTATTTAATTTATTTAAATAAATATGGGGTGCAAGAGGAACCGGTCAATTAACTTGCTTTAGAGTGCAGGCACTTTCACGGTGCCTGTTTTTTTTGAGTGTTCTTTTATGGTGCGCATGCTTATGAAATGAGTTTATTTCAGACCATACTTGAGTCATTTATTTCCGTAGCATGCCTTGATCGATTATGAATTCAATGATTTCTCTGACACCGTCGTTTTTCTTTAAATTGGTAAAGATAAACGGTCTCTCTTTGCGCATTTTTTTTGCATCTCTTGCCATTATTTCGAGCGATGCGCCCACATACGGTGCGAGGTCGGTTTTGTTAATAATCAGTAAGTCAGACTTGGTTATTCCAGGACCACCCTTGCGTGGGATTTTGTCTCCGGCGGACACGTCGATGACATAAAGTGTGAGGTCAGATAATTCTGGACTGAATGTCGCGCTTAGATTGTCTCCGCCGCTTTCCACCAATACCATGTCGAGATCCGGAAATTTTTCGGTGAGCTCACTCACTGCATTCAAGTTCATCGACGCATCCTCGCGAATGGCCGTGTGTGGACAGCCTCCCGTTTCCACACCGATAATCCGGTCTGGTGTCAGCGCTTTGTGGTGAATAAGGAACTCAGCATCTTCTCTTGTGTAGATATCGTTGGTAACCACGGCGAGTTCAAAGTCGTCCCTCATGGCGAGGCACAGGGCTTTTAATAAAGCTGTTTTACCGGAGCCTACTGGGCCGCCCACACCTACTCTTAATACATGTTTATCGTTCATAATATTCTCGTTCCTATTAGTTTATATTTGTATGTTCTATATCTGCATGTTCTATATCTGCACGTTCTATAACTTATGACCTAAATAACCTTGAGTATTGGGTTTCATGAATTTGGCTGGCAATGGCTAGTCCCGCTAAATTGGAACCAATTTCGTGGTCCTTCAGTTTGAAAGCAATTTGAATGATCGCGGGTACGAGCTGCGTTATGTTGACTAGTATTTTTTGGGCGTCAGTTTGTCCTAAAGGAATTATTTTACTGGCAGCAGTCACTTGATTTTCTAACCAGCTCCAGATAAAACCGTGCGTCGATTCTTCGAGGGGAATATTCCATTGCTGGCAGGCAAAGCTAAATTGGCAAGTATAGGAATAGTTAAAGGTGGCAAAGTCACCTTTAAACTCTAAGGATTCTAATAAGCGCACCATGGTCTGTCCAAGTTGCTGTTCTTCTAAGTGCAGCTCCTTACTTTCTCGACAGGCCAGTAAATAGCGGGCCCAGTAGTGAATTCGCTGGATGTGATTTTTATCTGTGTCGGAGTGCAGCCCGTGCCGACTTTGCCATGAGAGGTATAATCGCATAAAAATAGGCAGATCTAATCGGCCTATTCCATCTTCAAGCTGACTGACGATCCAGTCTTCGCAGCTTTGTGCATCGGTTACCCATTCTAATTCCACAGCGGACTCCAACCCTCGGGAATAGGCGAATGCACCTATAGGGAGAGCAGGGCTGACCAGGTGTAGTAATCGTAGTAACGCCGCAGACTGCATTGGTCTCTTCTCTGTCATAGAGTTTCGATGCTCTAATAACTTTGTATTTATGGTTATTGATTAATGGCTATTGATTAATGGCTGTGACCGTGGTCATCAGCATCGTGGTGGTGATGTGCTGTTTGTTTACGTTCGTTAAGTCCAGTGAAGTATGCTCCAGGTTCTGGCTCAAAGGGTGCTTCTTCTATTTCAACTTGCAATCCCAGATTCTCCACCATTTCTTTTAACACATGATCTACCTGAAACCGAATCCAGGCAGAGCCGATTTGTAGCGGTATGTGTCGGTTGCCTAGGTGGTAGGACGCTCTTGTTAACAGTAGGGCGTCTCTAGAATATCCGGTACAAACAGCTTCGTTGGCGGCGGTTATTTTGTAGATTGTTCCGTCTTCCGCAGAGACTCTGTCGTTGTCGCGAAGAATATGACCTCGTTGGAGGAAAAATCCAACTTCTTCATTGCCTTTTGTGGTCACTTTAAAACGACTCTTTTGTCTTGTCTCAAAAGGAATAACGATTTCGTCGATGTAATCTACCGTGTTGTAATCCACAGTATTTTTTTTTATTTTAATAATAGCGGTAATTTTTTTCATGCTCGATGCCTGTGTTGCCTATATCAAAATAAAAAGTAATGTTATCAAAATAAAAAGTAACGCTGCGCCATGGGCAGTACTTTCGCCGGTTCGCAGACCAGTAGTAGACCATCAGCCCGGACTTCATAGGTTTGCGAGTTTATTTCCATTTTAGGCTGGTAGCTATTGTGTATCAGATCCTTTTTCCGAATGTCCCGGCAATCCTTCACTGCCTCTAAACCGCATTGTAAGCCTAGCGCTTCTACCTGACCGCTATCCAAGCTTGCTTGGGAAACAAAACTAACGCTGGTGGCATGAATTGCTTTGCCAAAGGCTCCAAACATGGGTCGATAGTGTACCGGTTGAGGTGTCGGAATCGAGGCATTGGGGTCGCCCATGGGGGCAGCAGCGATGGCACCTCCTTTCAGTATTAAGGAAGGTTTTGTGCCGAAAAATGCGGGTTTCCAGAGCACGATATCAGCCAGCTTACCCACTTCTAATGACCCTACTATATGAGAGATGCCGTGACTGATGGCGGGATTGATGGTGTATTTTGCAATGTAGCGTTTGGCTCTGAAATTGTCATGGCGCTCATTGTCTTCCGCTAAGCTACCCCGTTGTACCTTCATTTTATGAGCGGTCTGCCAAGTACGAATAATGACTTCACCCACTCTCCCCATGGCTTGAGAGTCTGATGCAATCATGCTGAAAGCGCCTAGATCATGTAATATATCTTCCGCTGCAATGGTTTCCTTTCGAATTCGAGAATCGGCGAAAGCAACATCTTCCGGTATATTGGGGTCGAGGTGATGACACACCATCAGCATGTCTAAATGCTCGTCCACTGTATTGATGGTGTAAGGGCGGGTTGGATTGGTGGAGGAGGGCAGAACATTTGGCAGTCCACAGGCCTTAATGATATCAGGTGCATGACCGCCGCCCGCACCCTCAGTGTGGTAAGTGTGGATAACGCGATCTTTAAAAGCAGCGATGGTGTCTTCAACAAAGCCTGATTCATTCAGGGTGTCAGTGTGAATAGCCACTTGAACATCATATTTTTCAGCTACGGTCAGGCAGTTGTCGATAGCGGCAGGCGTAGTACCCCAATCCTCGTGCAGCTTAAGGCCCATGGCACCGGCTTTAACTTGTTCTTCTAAGGGTTCTGGTAGGCTGGCATTGCCTTTGCCAAGGAACCCCAAGTTCATTGCAAAGGAGTCAGCTGCTTCGAGCATTCTACTGATGTGCCAGCTGCCCGGTGTACAAGTGGTGGCATTGGTGCCTGTGGCAGGGCCGGTGCCACCTCCTAGCATAGTGGTGACGCCAGACATCAATGCTTCTTCAATTTGTTGAGGACAAATAAAGTGGATGTGAGAATCGATGCCGCCTGCAGTGACGATCTGGCCTTCCCCTGCGATAGCTTCAGTACTCGGCCCAATAATGATGTCTACGTTGGGTTGTACGTCGGGGTTGCCCGCTTTACCTATGCCAACAATCTTGCCATTTTTTATACCGATATCGGCTTTAACAATGCCCCAGTGATCGAGTATTAAGGCATTGGTGATGACGGTATCAACGACTTCTTTTTCGGGGCGTTGACTTTGCCCCATCCCGTCCCGAATGACCTTGCCGCCACCGAATTTAACTTCGTCGCCATAAGTGGTGTAATCTTTTTCGACTTCGATCCANAGTTCCGTATCCGCAAGTCTGACTCGGTCTCCGGTGGTGGGACCGTACATCTCTGCATAGGCGCGTCNATCTATCTTACTCATGCTTTTATCCTTAACTGGCTTTNTCTGGAGTNGCGTGAATTGGAATATCTAGGCTATAAGGGTCCCATGACCTCGCCGCGAAACCCGTACACTTTTCTTTCGCCCGCGAATTCCACCAAGGTGATTTCTCTTTCTTGACCNGGCTCAAATCGAATCGCTGTGCCGGCAGGGATGTCTATACGAAACCCGCGGGTGGGTTCACGATTGAATTTAAGCGCTTTGTTGGTTTCGAAAAAATGATAGTGAGAGCCAACCTGAATGGGTCTGTCACCACTGTTTGCCACCACTATACTTTTTGTTTTGCGCCCAAGGTTAAGTTCAAGTTCGCCTGGGAGGGTTTCCATTTCGCCGGGAATCATGATGTGTCCTTGTTATTGAATAGACTGTTATTGAATATTCTGTTGTTGAGTACTTTAGTGTTGAGGTGTTTTATTAAGTACACTATGGTATCGGGTTGTGGACAGTGACCAGTTTTGTCCCGTCTGGGAAAGTCGNTTCTACTTGAACTTCAGGNAGCATTTCGGNGATTCCTTCCATGACATCATCGCGAGTTAATAGCGTGCGGCCATGGCTCATCATTTCAGCCACTGTTTTTCCTTCCCTAGCGCCCTCCATAATCTCCCCTGATATGTAGGCTACAGCTTCAGGGTAGTTAAGTTTAATGCCTCTTTTTTTACAACGTTCTGCTAATAAGGCGGCTGTAAAGAGTAGCAGTTTGTCTTTTTCTCGGGGTGTTAATTCCATTGTGGGAACCCTCTGTGTCTATCAAAAATTAAGGTCTATCAAAAATTAAGGTCTATAAAAAGTAAATTATCTATCGTGAATTATGTATTCCAAATTCGAGGCCGACAGGCTGGGCGATTAAGTTGTTCTTGTCGAACGATATCCCAGACTCTTGTAAAGAGCGTTTTGGCCTGTTCCGTTGAGTGCCCCAGATAGCGGCAAACCAATACATCAGGTAACTGGCTTGCGCTACTGACGCATGTTTTGTGTGTTATCGCGGCTCGGATTTGCTTTAGATGTTCGGTTTTATGTGTCGAAAAAAACGTGCCTACTACGGGGTAACCTTGTAGACCGCTCTTGCTGTTTAGGTGTTTGTGGCCACCTTGATAAAAACTGTTTTCGATGTATAGAGGTTCGATAGCGGCTTCGTTGTTACTGTTAGGTGGATTGTTACTGCTAGGTCGATGGTTATTGTTAGGTTTATCGCTCTTGGCAGCGGCTTTTTTTCGCCACAGCTGTAAGCGCTGTTTAAAAAAACCATTCTCAAATCGTTCATTGGCCGCAGGCCTGCCTAGGCAATTAATATCCCAACCGGTTAATAGGGCATCGGGTTCCAAAATAAACTGATTGTCTAATTGTGCATTTGCTCCGTCAAAAATAATGTTTTCTTGCGGTAGCCACTCGAGGATGGCGTTGGCGGCTAACGTGGCCAGGACATTTTGAATTTGTAGCCGTTGGTTTTTATCGCCATGATAAAACTTGCCTGCGGAAGGGGTTGTTATGAGACTGTGAGCATTCTCTGATAATTGGAAGTTCAGTGAAAGGTTATCGCCTGCAACGATACCGCCGGGAGGGTGTAGCAAGGTTAAGTGGCAAACCGTTGGACCTTCAGGGTAAAAAGCGCGCTGTAGTTTTAAGGGTCCCTCATGTGACCATTGCTTTAGAAATGAGCGTCCGTTGTCGTAATCCCCTCTCTCGTAATCCTTTCTTTCGTAAGTCCCTCTTTCATAAGCCCCTCTTTCATAAGCAATGTGCGCTGTCAGGCTCGCCCGCCAACTGGATTCTGGCTGCTGTGAAGGTGGGTCGATAGGGGGAGGTGCTGCGAGCATGCTGGTCCCAAACTGATTCTTGCCGAATAAAGGCACATTTGTTAGCGGATGATTTTCTGTAATGCAAGGCAGTGTATTCTTTTTTTTATGGTGAACAAAGAGCGCAACGCGTTTAATTATTTTAACGAATAAGGGCGCGAAAGATGCGCCCTTATTTATGATGTATGATTTTACGAACCTGATTTTAGAAACGTAAGATGAAGGTGTAGGTGTTAGGTGTTAGGTGTAGCCCACCCAGCTGTGATCAACCGTTTATATATCGAATGACTTAGACCAGGTCACATTTATTAGTAAATCGTCGTCGATCGAGGTAGGTGCATCCACTAGCTTGCTAAAGATGAAGCTGACCTCGTCAGTCGCGGCATAGCCTATATTAAAATAAGTTCTATCTGCTTCGCTGTCCACTATGGAGCCACCCAAGGTGACATCTAGTTTGTCCATTTGATAGACGAAGGTTAAATGAACAGTGTTGCTATCCTGCAGACTTTGATAATAAGTGAAGGTTATGTCGGACACTGATAGTCCGATTATTGCCTCCGAGGTGGATCCTATATTGTCGTGGCCAATTTCTTCAGGATACTGATAGGACCATAGGCTAANATCATATGCGACATCACCGAATTCCCCGCTATGACCCACATAAAGATCATATTCAGATCGCGGGCTGGGGCCTGCTCCAACCTTGCTGACGTTATGCTCTGAGGAGGTCCAAACACCACCATAGAGGCCGCTTTCATGGCTATAGTCCAAACTGCCGGATACAGCCGCTGCACCATTACTGAGGTTTTTACCACGCCACAAATAAAAATTACTTGCAGCAATTGTGGCAGTCATGTCCGCGCTGGCGATGCTAGGCGCAGTCACTGCGGTAAGACCCCATATAGCCGCGCTAGCTACTGGTGTCAGTTTCTTAAAGCTCATTTTTATTCCCCATAACAGATATTCGGCATCACTACNTTTATCCAGTGGTCGGTTAATCATTCTAGCTTAGGTCGATTATGGATGTGTGGGGCGCATGATGCAGCGTTTATGCCTATCTATCAACTAGTAATGTAGTGGTCGATAGGCATGGCTTTTTTTTAAGCGAAGTGGTTGTCGCCGTATGAGTATTGACGCGTTAAATACTATTTTGCTGCCGGTATTACATCTTCGGCTTGTAAGCCTTTTTCGCCTTCAGTCACTACAAAGTCTACTTTTTGGCCTTCTCGCAATGATCGATGACCCTCTCCTCGAATGGACCGGTAGTGAACAAAAATATCATCTCCTTGNTCACGAGTTATGAAGCCAAAACCTTTGCTACTGTTGAACCACTTAACAGTACCGAACTCCCTATCTCCATCCATTGGGGCTGATTCTGTACTGCCATTATCTGCCGTTGGGGTGCTCGGTGATGCCTGGGGTAAAGCTCCAGCAATTACCAAACCCGCCAGAATAATAATAAAACTCTGAGTGAAAGTGTGGATGAATTGCGCATGCTCAGAAAGACTTGCCATTGCTTGGCCAAATGATATAGAGCTAAAGCCTGAAAGACTTGCACCCAAAGATAAATAGGTCGTGGGAATGGCGATAATTAAACCTATGATTAATGATCGTAGTATTTTCTTAAGTAACATATATATTTCTCTCAATTTACTTATGTTGTTAAATGTTAGTTATCTTGTTTCTGTCGGCGATGATTGTTCGCTAAAAATGTTGATTATATAACCTCGTAGGTACTATTTACGTTCTTTGATTTTATTTTGTCTAAAGTTGAAACTCCTTGTTTTCAGATAGAATTAAAACACCACTCAGACAAATAGCAGAGAAACGACAGAAAATCCAAATGTTTTGCTCGTCATAAATGTCGCGACAAAAATCACACTGTTTGCGATGACGATTGGTGCTTATAGATGGAAGTGATAGAGCTAAATATAGAAGCCGACTGGTCAGTGTCCTGTTCTTTTGGTCTTTTGGTCTTTTGGTCACGGTAAAGGCATAGATCCCTGTTCGTTCTATGCTTAATACCTATGCTTAATACCTGTGCTAATGCTACAAAAGCGCGCCAATTGTACACGAAAAGTAGTGAATTTTTAATCAGTGGCCTTATCTTTTGTCGATTATTGCAACATTATTGCAACATTATTTTGTTAAGTGCTTGAAGTATCGGTATCTTTAAGGCATTTGACTGTAGTTGCATCGCGTTATCTTCAATAATTAACCTGTAGGTATGCTATATTTTGTTGCCGTTTTGGAGGGCCTTCTAATTAGAGCTTGGTATTTTGTTAGCCAGGGGGCTAGTGGGGCGTAATTCACATAATTCGACGAGTTGAAAATGAGTAAAAGTAAACAGCAAATATTTCGGGTTATTTTTATTAATCAGGGTCAGGTGTATGAGGTTTACGCGAGAGAAATTTTTCAGAGTGAACTATATGGGTTTATAGAGGTTGAAGAATTTGTCTTTGGCGAGCGTACTCAGGTTGTGGTTGATCCTTCCGAAGAAAAACTGAAAGCTGAATTTAGTGGGGTTAAGCGAAGTTACCTGCCTATGCATTCGATTATTCGCATTGACGAGGTTGAAAAAGAGGGTGTTTCTAAAATAAGCGACACCGCTGGAAACACAGTGACTCCTTTTCCGAACTTTCCTATAGGAGGTCCCTCTAGTAGTGGTTCGTCCTAGGTCTTAAGGTTAGAGTCTTTTTAGGGTGCAATTTGATCAGTTAGTGTCTCTGACTGTAGTTGCTGACTGTAGTTCCTGTCTATCACTGTGCTCAAACAAAAAACTGCACCCAAAGAAATTAGAATAATTAGGTATATACTAAAATAAAGAGATTTTGATTGGGGTAGTTGAGTGACACGCTTTCGAGATGGGCAGTATTGTCGCCAGTGTTTTGCTATTCGAATGATTTTGTTTAGCGGTGTGGTTACGCTGATATTTTCATTGGCGGTGTAAAGATGGTAGCAACGGGTAGATTCGAACTACCGACCCCAACATTATGAGTGTTGTGCTCTAACCAGCTGAGCTACGTTGCCATTATATTTATTAGTGATTTTGCGCTTCTATTTTGCGCTTCTTTAGAATAGCTCCTATAACCTAGCTCCTATAAAACCTAGCCCCTATAGCGTATCCCCTAAAGAAGGAGGCGCATTCTCTCAGTGTCCCACATAATTGTCAATAGTGCCTACTTCTGACCTTAGGATATTGATATAGCTTAAGTTATTGACTATGTGGATTTAGACATTGAATCTAAAATGAACGACATCACCATCTTGAACAATGTAGTCCTTACCCTCCAATCGCCATTTCCCCGCTTCCTTGGCGCCTTGTTCTCCGTTTAAGGCAATAAAGTCGTTGTAGGCTGTAACCTCTGCTCGAATAAAGCCTTTTTCAAAGTCTGTATGAATGACCCCGGCCGCTTGAGGTGCAGTTGCACCTATTTTGACGGTCCATGCTCTGACTTCTTTGACGCCAGCGGTAAAGTAGGTTTGCAGCTTAAGTAGGGTGTAGCCTGCTCGGATCACGCGATCGAGGCCGGGCTCTTCCATCCCAATGTCGGCTAAAAATTCATCTCGTTCATCATCATCGAGTTCGGCGATTTCAGATTCAATTTTGGCGCAGATAGGGACTACCTGTGAGCCATCTTCTTCTGCCAATTGTTTCACGGCGTCTAACAGGGGGTTTTTATCAAAGCCGTCTTCTTCCACGTTGGCGATATACATGGTGGGTTTTGCAGTCAACAGGCAGTATGGTTTAAGTGTGGCTATTTCTTCCGTAGAGAGTTCAAAAGTGCGGATGGGCTGACCTTCATTCAGGTGGGGGATAAGCTTTGCTGTGAGCTCCCTCAAGGCAATGGCTTCCTTGTTGCCCGCTTTGGCTTGTTTGCCCGCTTTCAAATTTGCTTTTTCAACAGCTTCTAAATCTGCTAGTGCCAATTCAGTATTAATGATTTCTATATCATCTAGGGGGTTGATCTTGCCTGAGACGTGGACGATGTTGTCGTCTTCAAAACAGCGGACTACATGAGCGATGGCATCTGTTTCGCGAATGTTGGCGAGAAATTGATTTCCTAGGCCTTCTCCTTTGGAGGCTCCAGCCACTAGTCCAGCGATGTCAACAAAGTCCATGGTGGTTGGGACAGTCTGCTCAGGCTTCACTATGTCTGATAATTTGTCTAAACGAGGATCGGGAATCGCTACAACACCAGTATTAGGTTCGATGGTGCAGAAGGGGAAGTTTTGGGCGTCAATGCCTGCTTTGGTTAAGGCATTAAAGAGTGTCGACTTACCTACGTTTGGTAAACCTACAATACCGCATTTAATTCCCATGTAAGATGACCTTTAATTGTTGTTAGCGTCAAAGCGATGCAATTCATTCATGACTTTCTGTTGATCGCCGTTTACGATGCCGGGCAGGTGATGTATTGCTTCATCTAAGCCGG
>JAESQG010000214.1 GCA_016765265.1 Pseudomonadales bacterium
GGGAGGGGAATAGACTGCGGCCACACTCTTCAAGCACAACAATCAGATCTACCCAGCCCATGCCCAGGCCGCCGTAATTTTCAGGGATGGTAATACCTAGCCAACCGAGTTCTGCCATCTCGTTCCAAAGGTCTTGAGAAAAGCCGGCTTTTGAGTCGGCAATTTTTCTTACTTCCGACAGAGGGCACTTTTTGTCCAGAAATCGTCGTACTTGTTCGCGCAGAAGCTCCTGCTCCTCTGTAAATCCAAAATTCATCAAATGTCTCCTATTTTGCTACTTTACTCGCAAGGATATGGTCATAGTTTTCGGGAATTAGAGGTTACAGGGAATTTTCAGGGGGTGTAGCTTATTTTTTTATAAGTATCTAAATGAAGTTAGCTAAGATAGGTTTCCATACGNACTTAAGCTANGTACTTANGNTACGTACTTAAGCTAANGGAGTTATAGGAGGCGTTNACTGAGATTGAGGNGATTAATAAGNGTACANTCTCGATGATTTTGATGGAACTNTTAAGGATGTTGTCAGAGAACCAGCACACTCCTTATAGTTAAATTTAAGTAGTTTGCTGTACAATAGCNCCNCGNNAGATGCCACTTTTGATCTATTAAGGATGCAATACAAACCTAGTAAAAAATATCGGTTAGGTAAGATCATCGGGATCAGTTAATCATAGAGTTAGCAANCAATGGCAANTTGAGGCTGACTAGTGGTGGACGGCTGGGTGAACTTGTATCCCTGNAAACGAATTGAAATTAATAATTAATATAAGCTCTAAATTACCAACCTGGGAGAATATGATGTCAGGAAAATTCGAACGTAACCCTTCAGTAGTCATTATTGGCGCTGGCATGACAGGGATACTTATGGCNATNAAGTTTCGAGAAGCGGGGATCTCGGACATTACTATTTTAGAAAAGGCAGATAAAATTGGCGGCACCTGGAGAGAAAACCGATATCCTGGTGTAGCCTGCGATGTGCCATCGCATATGTATACATACTCCTTTGAACCTAATCCTGAATGGAGTAGACGATTTTCTCCCGGTAGTGAGACGCAAGCGTATTTTGAAAAGGTAGTGAGAAAATACGGGGTCGAGGAAGTAATACGCTTTAACGAGGAAGTGACTGATGCTAGCTATGATGAAGGTCGTTGGACTGTAAAAACAAGTAAGAAGAAGAAACTGACTGCCGATTTTCTTATCAGTGCCACTGGCATNTTACACCATCCTGTAAAACCTGAGATCAAAGGACTGTCTTCTTTTAAGGGCACATCATTTCATACNGCTGAGTGGGATGACAATGTTGATCTTACCGGTAAACGCGTGGGCATTATTGGAACGGGTTCCACTTCAACACAGATTACTTGTGTGATTTCTAAAACAGTGGGTAAATTGTCGGTCTTTCAGCGCACTCCTCAGTGGATTCTACCTATAGTAGANCGGGAATATAGTGAAAAGACCAAACAGAAACTGCGGAATAAACCNCACCTCGCTACTCTGGTGGGACAAGGGTACAAATTCTCTTTAGAGAAGTTGCTGTCGAATGCGGTTATCGGACATAAACTACCTCACGCATTTATGAGTGTCGCCTGTAAACTCAATCTGAGTATGAACGTTAAAGATCCTGTGTTGCGTGAAAAGCTCACTCCTGATTATAAAGTAGGTTGTAAGCGAATCATTATGAGTGACTCTTTTTATGAGGCCATTCAAAGACCCACCGTTGATTTGGTTACCGAGGGAATTGAATGTATCAACGAGACCGGTATCAAAACTACGGACGGCAAGCAGCACGATCTTGATGTGTTGGTACTCGCAACTGGGTTTAATCCATTTGCGTTTATGCGTCCAATGAACCTAAAGGGCAAGGGCGTTGAAATTGAAGCAAGCTGGAAGAAAAAAGTACAGGCTTATCGCTCGGTTTGCCTACCTGATTACCCTAACTTTTTCCTTATGTTAGGGCCTAATACACCGATTGGTAACTTCTCAGTTATTGCTATGAGTGAAGTTCAAACTGGATACATTATAAAAATAATAAATAAGTGGCGTGAAAATCAGTTTGATGAAATCGCGGCAACGAAGCCNGCACTTGAGAGTTACAANGCATACCTTAAGAAAGGCATGCCAAAGACGGTGTGGACCAGTGGTTGTCAAAGCTGGTANTTGGATCCTGATGGCGATCCNGCCTCGTGGCCTTATCCCTGGAAACAGTGGGTAAAGGAAATGGAAGAGCCTGATATGCAAGATTTTGAAGTGGCCACTTGTGAAAANNCACCACCTAAACCTAAAGCGGCGAAAAAGAAGAAAAGCGCTACTACTGTAGAAGCGTAATNNNTGATTGGGGTTTGTGAATGAATTTCGGTTCAGTTACAAACCCTCTATTCGAACNGNGAAATTAATTATNCCTTNCCCCTCTANTAGATACCANAGATACNNANCNTCNNGCTACGCCTTACANGCTTCGGGCGANNTTTATTTGCAGGGTATNTNNGATTGTCTNTGATGACTNGCTTNTATTTCTGCAAGCGAATCCAAGTACTGTTGGTCTGTTGGCGATAATAAAACTGCATTTTCAGCGGCGGCGATAGCCTCCTTTATGCAGCCGCCTGCAGACAGCGCATAAGCAAGATTATTCCAGCTTGAAGGTTGTTTCGGGTGGGTTTCCACGAGTCGTCTGAAAAGATCAATGGCATTGGAATATTGTTTCTGTGCGTAATAAGTGTTACCTAAACCCATTAGTGCTATTTGATTTGTAGGCCATTTAGTTAGCGCCGTTTTGTAAATTTCCTGCGCGGTAGTTGTTTTTCCTGTTGCTTCAAAGGATTCTGCAACTTTTAACAATGGTAAGGCTTTGGCGGTCACCGGCAGTTGATGTGGGGGTACAATGACTACTCCCCAATGTTGGCTTCTTTGCCAAGTGTTTTCAAAGGTCTTGAAAGGTGTCGTAATTCGCTTATGTTTTCCTGATCGAAGAATGACTTGACGTTTTTCTAAATCGTATCCTATTACTATCGCGTAGTGCCAAGCAGGAATCCAATTGATACCCAAGTTTTGTAATACTATTACAGGATTATTTGCCGCGACTTCATAAAAAAGATCCTCGAGTGCGGGGGCAAGAGGGTAGGCCAACAACCGGTGATTCCGCACGGCACTAGTGATCTCGATTTGTAAGCTGCCTTTGCGTTTAGGCAAATAAATTTCATCTTTAAGCTTCTCAGGTGATATGTCGATGCCTCGGTAATTTAGAACGGCGGCTAAGCTCGCAGGGCCACATTGGTACCGCCCTTGTGGATAAAACGGCGTCGCCGTAATTTCATGCCGAATGGGAAGCGTGTTATGTAGATCATTGGACAGCGGCCCGGACAGGAGAGCTTGTGTTAAGGGAGTTGTGGCACAGCCCATGTTAAAAACAATACTCAAGCCGATAGTTACGGCTAACCAGGTTTTTAAATTACGTTTGAATACTCTCAATGCATGCGAATTAGTTAATGGGTTTAATGGCTGGGAATATATCCGTGGTGCCCAATAGGTCTAGCACTATTAAAACAACAAAGACCACGATGACGGTGCCCAAGATGCCTTGACCTGCGGGAAGGTTTTCAAATTTATTATTTAATTGGGCAAGCTCCTCGGTGGTCATAGCCTGAATACGTTGTTCCGCCATTTCGGGTGTGACTCCAAAACTCAGAAGCAATTCCTGTGCTTCTGCTTTGCTCACACGTTGTAGTAGTATTTGTCTTTGTTCTTGAGATTGCTGCTCTATGATGAGAGAACTAGTAGGCACTATGGCGGCATTCACTATGGGAGCGTGTAGAGATAACAGGAATATAGCCAGTGATAAAAAGCTTGCGAAGAAACGTTTGCTTGAACGAATAATATGCATGTTTGTTCTCTCAGGTGATCATGATGAATAGTGGGATTTATTATAGCCCCTATTTCGGTTTTCCATCGGTCGATCACGTATGAATTTTGCTAGTATCGAGCTTAATTTAACGCTTTTTCCTATCGGTTGGCCTACCCAAAATACGATCTGAAATAATCCGTAGCTGAATTTCCGAGGTGCCTTCAAATATCTTGGTTAGTCTCGCATCGCGCCAGTATCGCTCCATGGGATGTAGTTTCGTATAGCCTGCACCGCCTAGAATTTGCAAACAATCTGAGGTTACCCGCTCGGCCATCTCGGTGGCGAACCACTTTACCATGGAAGCTTCTTTATCTGACCGACGTCGCTGATCCAGTTCAGTACATACGTGATACATCAATTGTCGAGCGGCTTCTATTTCAGATGCCATTCGTGCAATCTTGAATCGAGTTTCCTGAAAGTCTGAAATGGGCTGGCCAAACTGAACACGCTCGTGGGAATAGGCTATCGCATCCTCGAGAGCCCCACGTGCCAATCCTATCGCCCTGGCAGCAGTATGGGCACGAGCGGCTTCAAGACTACTGACCGTGTTCTTGAAGCCCTCAGCAGATTCTGATCCCAGAATATTTCCCTTCGGAATTCGGCAACCGTCGAAGGCTAGTTCAAAGGTCTTCCAGCCGAAATATCCGGTTTTGGGAATGGGGGAACCCTGACAACCCTTGGGCAATTCTCCCCTGGGTTTTTCAACTACGAAACTTCTTAGTCCCTTGTAGGGATGGTCTTCACTCGCCTCTACCCGACAAAGTACCGAGATGTAGTCGGCTCCATCGGCAAAAGTACACCAGTATTTGTTGCCAGTAATAACCCATTCGTCACCATCAAGCACCGCTTTACAACTGACGGCAGCGAGATCAGAACCCACATTGGGTTCTGACAGGGATACGGCAGCTAGGTACTCGCCCTTAGCCGCTTTTTTCGTGAACTCTATTCGCTTTTCTAAAGACCACCCCTTAACTCCCATGACCGAGCCGGCTCTAGCGATGATGCTGGCGACGCTCATCCAGCCGCGTGCNAGNTCCTCTGCGATAAGGCAATATTCAAAGACNCCTAGTCCCATACCGCCGTATTCCTCGGGAATGCGAATACCAAAATAGCCCATCTCACCCATCTTGTGCCGCAGGTCCATAGGGATTTCACCCTGAACCGGATCGAGTTCGTTGGCCACGGGTAAAACCTCTTTCATGGTGAAGTCTCTGGCCACCTCCTGAATCATTTTCCTTTCATCAGTCATGTAACCCAGTGAGGCNTCATCTGCTGAGTCAACGTCATTCCGTTCCGATACCATACTGGTTAATCCTTTTTATCCGCTTTATACCAAATGCTCTAGAGATTCCACATCCTCGGGCAGACTTACCATACCTATCACTACATACCTATCACTACATGCCTATCACTACATACCAATCAAGTCAGCTTTATCTATCGTGTTTTGCAAAATTCGGACACTGGCCGCATCCACCATCACTCCGTCAACGCTAATGGCACCCAAGCCTTGCTGAAGTGCTTCCGCATAGGCAGCCTTGGCTTTCCGGGCACTCTCTACTGCGCTCGGGGAAGGTGAGAATACCTCTTGCGCGATTTCTACCTGGCTGGGATGNATTGCCCATTTGCCTACCATCCCTAGCACATTGGATCTTTCACATTCCGTGCGATGTGCTTCAGGGTTGCGGAAATTAGCATAGGGTCCGTCCACGGGGTCGAGTCCATTGGCGCGACATGCGATGGTCATTTTGTATCTGGGGTAATGCCAGATATCCGGGGGATAGCTGCCGCCCTCACCACCGACGCTACGCAAATTCATTTGTTGGCTAGCAGAGTAATCGCCCATACCAAATATCAAACATTCCAAACGATCACTGGAGGCAGCGATTTCCTCTACATTCATGATGCCTTCCACTTCNTCAATCAAGCACTCTATACCNATGCGNTTCTTTATTTTGAGTTTTGCTTCAAGCTGATTGAGCATCAGATCAAGGAATTTAACGTCGTGAGCACTTTTTGCNTTGGTTAGCATAATCGTATCAATTTTTTCACCGGCGCCGGTGACAATCTCAATAATATCATCGTGGCAATATTCAGTCTCAACGTCGTTTATTCGCACACATAGGGTTTTGGGTTTCCAGTCATGCTTGTTTATTGCATTGACTATCATCCCTCTGGCTTCTGCCTTCGCGTTGGGGGCGACTGCATCTTCAAGATCAAGAAATACATGATCAACATCCAATTGCGATGCCTTAGTCATCATCTTTTCACTTGAACCAGGAACTGAAAGCTGGCACCGTCTTAATCGTTTGGGTCTATTACTCATGATTATCTTCCTTTGATGGATTTCACTTAATAATAATGTTTACTTAATAATGCGGGTTATTTAACAATATTCTTGTTTCGAAGCTCAGCAATTTGATCTTTACTTAAGCCGTAACTCTTTAAAATATCATCGGTATGTTCACCCAGCAATGGCGCACCAGTTCGTACCCCGCCGGGTGTCTTTGTCATTTTTATGGGGGTGTTGGTTATGTGGTATTTTTTATTTGTGNNNGGATGTTCGANCAGGGTGAGCATATCNCGCGCTGCAACATGAGGNTCTTCAAATANNTCNTTNGCATTTTGTACTGGNCCAAANGGGAGTTTTGANCCTAGNTTNTCNGCCAATTCTTTTTTGGTCAGTTGTCGNGTCCAGTCGGACACCACCTGTAGTGTTTCTTCCATAAATTCAACACGATTATGGTTGTACTTGAATCGTTTGTCTTCTATCAATTCATCTCGATCCATCTCACCACAAAGGAGTGCCCAAAAATGATCGCGGGGGCAGGCAATACTGACATACCCATCTTTTGCTGGAAATACACCGAAAGGACATAAAGCAGGATGTCCGTTACCTTCAAGACCGGGTATCTCTCCAGTATAAGAATATTGAGGTACGATGCGCTCACAGAAGGCTAACACTGCATCGTACATAGCTACATCCAGAAACTGCCCCTCGCCTGATTTGCCGGCTTCATAAACTGCGGACATAATCCCGAAGGCCGTCAAACTTGCAGGAATCATATCGCCGGCTCCGGGACCCACCTTGGTGGGTACACCATCTAACTGGCCGGTAATACTCATCATCCCTCCCATCGCTTGGGCAATGACATCGTAGGCCGGCCATTTACCATAGGGACTGTCGCCTGTTCTCGGATCGCCGAAGCCTCTTATTGCTGCGTAGACCAATTTAGGATTGATCTCTGATAATGACTCGTAGGATAAATCCAATCCGTCCATCACGCCGACCCTAAAATTCTCCACTAGCACATCAGACTCTTGCACTAGGGATCGGATGATTTCCTTGCCTTCGGGTTGTTTTAGATCGATGACGATGCTGCGTTTATTACGATTGACGCTTTGGAAATACCCACCAAAAGGTTTTCGATCGGTAATTTCTGCAGGAAAGGGGACCATTTGTCGAGTGACATCGCCGATGCCGGGCGCTTCGACTTTAATCACGTCTGCACCTTGGTCGGCTAGCAGCATGGTACAGAAAGGCCCCGCTAGGGCCTGAGTCAAATCCAGTACTTTTAAACCACTTAATGCACCCGACATATGCGGCTCCTAGTTAATTTTTCTCTTGATCAACACGCGACGCTCGCCCTCAAAAACAATATCATCCTTTTGATTGACGCCCCAGTGCTTGAAAGTGACTTCGCCAGAGCTCGCGTCTATTTCGTTAGTTGCCAGTACTTCAGAATAGGCAAAGAGGGTATCGCCATGAAAGACAGATGACTTGAGTCGAATTTTATCGAGCCCCAATTCTCGGATAGCATTTTCTCCTGTGTCCTGCATGGCCAGTCCAATGATCATAGATATGGTCACACCACCAAACTGAAGCCGTTTGCCAAAGGTGTCTTTTACCGCCTCTTCATTAAAATGCGCGTCNGCNGTATTNAGNACTTGCAGGGTGATACCCACNTTNTCGTTTTCACACATGGTTTTNCCNCGTACNTGGCGTAAAACCTGCCCCACTTCAAAATCNTCAAAATAATTATTATTGCCGGTCAGACTCATTATCAAGCCTCCCTTGCTGTTGCTGGNTCNCGNAAACGGACAAAATTGGTCCGTAGGAATTGTACAACTTTAGTGCCATGCTGATTGTGNCCCTCAGTTTTCCAGGTCACAATACCGGCACTTTTATTGCTTTTGGAAATTCGTTTTTTGATGACTGTGCTGCGCGCCGTTAGGGTGTCACCGACGTGCATAGGCTCAATAAACTCGCACTCATCAACACCTAAAAATAATCCCCCGCCTTCGGAAAGATCTTCAACGGACATTCCGAATGTGGTGTTAAACACGAGNAGNGGATTCACCACCATTTTGTCGTGCCCCATGGACTGGGCATAGGGTTCGTTAAAGTAGAGGGGATTGANTGACAAGGTTTGGGTGGAGAACCNAGTGTTGTCGCCATCGGTGATGGTNCGGCCCCAATGATGTTCGAACACCCGACCTTCAGTAAAATCTTCAAAACGATGTCCCTTTATAACGGGAATCGCTCGCTCTCTGAAATCTTCTTCGCTCATTTTTTGAGGCCTCCGTGATATCTTCAGTAACGGGAAGATATCTAGTGAAAATCAAATAACAGGTATATAAGTGGTACAGCAGCAACATAGCGAATTTCGACCTTCATTGGCAAGCAGTATTAATCATCACAAACCACAACTACGGCTTATCTACCTCAGGGTGAGTTTGTGCTACTTCGGGGTCGGTTTTTGTTATGGGCTTTGATAGGTCCAACAGGCAAGAAGTTCGGATATCAAATGTTATACATTATGTTTTAAACGAAAATTCTACGAACAGTATCGATTGATTGTTCTCGTTGTTCTGGTGACTAAAGTGTAGTGCTAGCTACACGCGTCAGTAAAAGTGACTACCTCAATTTTATTACCGTCGTGATCTATGACAAAGGCCGCGAAATAATTATTNGAATATTCTGCTCTAAATCCTGGACTGCCTTCAGCGGTGGCTCCAAGTTCAAGCGCTTTTTGATAAAAATGTTCAACATGCTTGCGGCTCTTGGTTCGGAGACAGACATGAAACCCTGAATCTGATCCAATGGGCTGCATATCTGGACGCTCGTTTAGCCAAATGTCCGCGTACTGCTTACCGAATCCTACAGTACCAGGCTTGTCGATTATTCGTAGATAATCGATAGTTTTGAAAAGTGCTTCGTAGAAATTTGCGCTGTCTTTTAAATTTCTTACTGGAATCGAAACATGATCGATCATTGGTATTCTCGTGTGACGAATGAATTNGGTGAGCTATATTTTCTTTGCCATATTTTTCTGGACATGTTACATCGACGTGTAGTTGTTATCAACCAGCTCATGTACCAGGTGGGGGATCCTTTACGATATCTAAAAGTACGCTCCGATGCCGATGCCAATATAGCTTAAATCAAAGGATGTTTTGAATTCGCTACCCGATTCTGTCTCTAANNTCCAGTTACTGTTTTCGATNACGGAATATTCCAAAGTGAAATACCAATCCTGATCTAAATTAAAATTCACACCAAAACCCGCATAATAATTGGTGTCAGAGGAAAACAATGTGCCAACGCTGCTTTGGTAAGAGTCATCAAAATTCGTAAAAGAAGTAATTTGTACATCCATTTCAGCATCCCAAATATAATACCCAATACTTCCCCAGAATGTGATTCTGTCTTGTACGGGCATTAAGCCTGTCAGTCCAATGGTGTAGCCTTTAAAATTCAAACTAGACCAATGATCAGCAGTCTTTTCCTCTATCTCTCCGATTGTCATATATCCCACACCCAGTGCAAGAGAGTCCATCAATTGGTAACTCAGTTGGATTTTCCAACTTGCCTCTACTTCGTTTCGTTTATAGTTTGGTATATCGGGGTCAAAACCTACATCTAAATAACTTAGCCCCAAACTGAGATCTTCCGCATCGGCATGGCTCTGAGTAGAAACCAAGCCACACATCAACAATGTGCATGAAATGGATAGGTTTAGTAAATACTTGTTGGAATCTTTANTGGGATGTTTACNGGTACTTNAANGTATTTTCATTGTTAAGNTCACTATTTTTAAAAATGTACGATTTGCTCAAACGCAGGTCGGTAGNAAACGGTAACTGATCTTTTTTGTTGACCCATTACCACACTGTCCCCTCGAAAAACTTCATCCGCGCTACCTCTACGCTCTCTAACAATGCTGACAGAAATTTCGCAGGAGTAATTAGATGAGAGGTTTTGACCCTCCAATAAGTCATTGATGGAGATTTCTATAAAGCCTGTATCGCCGGCGATATTTTTTTGATGATGCCTATAACTTGCGTATTCGCCGCCGCCCTCGGGACAGGAACTTGAGTGCACAACAAACATATCGTCAGAGGTCCCGGAATTATCCCATGTGACGACTAACACCTCTTGTAGGGAGTTAAAATTAACTCGANCCGTTTGCATGGAAAAACTATCAGGTAAGGTGATTNTCGTATTCATTGCGCTGACAAAATCACGACCAAAATCAGGCAATTCAACGGATNCATCGGGGAACCAAATGTCATCTAGGTTTGGAGATTCCGTTCGATCAAGACTAAGNGTGTACTCTGTGCCAGAACTTCCGCTAGGGATGACTGCTTCATAACGAAAACCATTATCAAGCTCAGATAGCGTTAACTCCACCGAGGTCTGGGTACGGTTGTCGGTGGCAATAAATCTATCTAATTCGGAAAGCTTTATTCGGTAGGGTCTTGACTCATCCGTGCGAAGTACATAAGCCGTGACATAAGCTTTGAAATCGTTCTCCGCGGTAATGGTATAAAAGGCCTGCATGTTTCTGGTGTCAACATCCTTACCCTCAATTTCTCTTTTATCAGCCTCGTCCAAATCTCAAGCGACCATCAATGGTAATAAGCCACTAATTGCTATCAATCTGCTGAAGCGCGAAAAGTTAACTAAATGAGGTTCTAAGTTGCTGTATAAAAGATTAATGTATAAAAGATTAATGAATGAAAAGTTGTTTGAAGCTCGGGGTTTTTCCATTGGGTTGTCTCTCCTTTTTTTTAGTGGTTTAAATTTGCGAGGCTGATAATAATAACTTTAGCTAGGTATATATGAATTGAAGCTGAACATAATCCAAAGGTTTCAGTTGTGTTACACAGTCTGTGGCTATTGGTGTGGTTATTGATGTTGCAATTTGGGCGTAGAGAATTACGAGTTCCATCTAAGGGGGCAAAGGAGTAGCATCAATTGATACTTGAATAGCGCATGGGCTGTAGGGAGAGGGAAATGATTGCGAATAAACTGTGGCAACAATTTGGTAATTTAACATACGAAAATATTCCTGAATCCACCAGAACAGTAGCTAAACAATGCTTGTTGGATTGGACTGCCTGTGTTGTGGCAGCTACGGATGAGCCCTTGGCCAAAATGCTGCGTGAGGAATTTGGTGGCCCTGAAGGTAAGTGCGGTCTTATTGGTACTGACCAAACCACCACGGCACAAGCCGCTGCGATGATTAATGGCGCAACCGGTCATTCCTTAGATTTCGATGACACTAATATCGTGATGGGCGGACATCCTAGCGTCCCAGTGGTGCCAGCGATCTGGGCTACCGCCGAAGAAATTGGAGCGTCAGGCCAACAACTATTGACGGCGCTGGTGGTGGGGCTGGAAGTGGAATGTCGACTTGGCCAGCTAATCGGTGGGCAGCACTATGCAAAAGGCTGGCATGTCACCTCTACAATGGGCGTGTTCGGTGCTTGCGCAGCGGTCTCTTATTTACTTAACTTATCGGATGAACAGTTTGGTCATGCTTTCGGCCTTGCTGCTTCTCAAGCCAGTGGGTTGAAGGCCAATTTTGGTACCATGACNAAACCTTTTCATGCAGGACATGCNGCNGAACGNGGATTGATTTCCGCGCGTNTAGCAAAAAGAGGATTCACTGCTAATGCCGAAGCCTTTGAAGGNAATCAGGGNNTAGTNGAGGCGGCATCNGAAGGNGNGATGCGAGAGGAACAATATGCNGAGCTGTCGANCCAGTGGCTNACNGAACANACCTTATTTAAATACAANGCNGCATGTTATCTGACTCACGCNTCTATAGAAGGACTTAAGGCCATGGGAACATCGGCCNGNGNNGATAACTGTGTAGCCATTGATCTCTATGTNCATCCATCCTTGCTTAACGTTTGNGGAATCGAAAATCCAACNACAGGGTTGGAAGCTAAGTTTAGTCTNCGNGCTAATGCTGCGCTGACGGTGATGGGNTACGATACAACTGATCCNGCTACCTATTCNGATANCAANATNCAGAATAAANANGTCCAGTCNATATTGCAGAAAGTTANCGTTAATACGGATATAAATGTNAANAATACNCAATCAAAAGTAGTNTTTCTTAGTAAGGATGGAAAGGCGCTAGANCAATTTTACGATACGGGTATTCCAGCCACTNATCTTGATGACCAGCAAAAAAAATTAGAAGCCAAGTTCAAGCATCTGGTGGCCCCTAAATTGGGACAAAATACGGATCTTCTAAAGCAACATATCATGGCGTTAGATTCCACAGCAGTTATNTCATTTCAGCCTTTGAATATAGTCTAAANATCCTTTTTTTCGANTCTAGATTAGCNNNGGANAATCTGANTAAAGTTGCATTTCAACCTGATTTGATGCAGTCTTCTGGCACTCGAATGGGGCTTGCNACTACTTGCTACAACAGGAATAACTATGATCGATTTTAGAGATAAGGCTGCTATCGTTGGTATTGGAGAAACCCAGTACGTTCGTGGTGCCAATAAACCATCCGCTGAGCAAATGCTTGAATCAACTCGCCTCGCTATTAGTGACGCCGGTTTGACACCGCAAGATATAGACGGGATTGTACTGCCTCCTGTTCTAATCACTGCAGAGGAAGTTGCCGCTAACCTTGGTATTAAAGACATCCGCTACAGTGTGTCGGTGAACATGGGTGGGGCGAGTCCCATAACCGCCTTGCAAAGTGCGGCCATGGCTATTGCTATGGGGGTTGCTGAGAACGTGGTGGTGACCGTAGGTTGGAATGGATATTCCGCTATGCGACCTAAGCCTGGTGTTAAAATTGTTGAAAAAATCTCTTTGGCTGCAATGGAGAGAACACTCACCAATTACTANTTCCCTTACGGCTGCGCATCGCCCGTGCAAATGTATGCATGGATGGCAATGCGTCATATGAAAACCTTTGGCATTGATAATGAAGCTATGGGTGCAGTTGCTATTGCTTGTCGGAAGCACGCACAATTTAATGAAAAAGCCATCAACAAAGGTAAACCTCTGGATATGGAAGGCTATATGCGATCGCGAATGATTTCAGAGCCCTTCCGTTTATACGATTGTTGTCTTGAAAACGATGGCGCTGCTACCGTAGTTTTGACTAGCGCAGAGCGTGCTAAAGATTTGCCACATACGCCGGTTTATATTATGGCGGCAGCAGAGGGCCACCCGTATCCTGCTGATGACATTGCTAATCGACCCGATATGTTTCATGTTGGTCTGAATAACTCAGCCCCCAAAGCGTTTGCCATGGCCGGCGTAAAACCCACAGACATGGATTTTCTACAAATATACGATTGTTTCACTTACGTGGTGTTGTTGCAGCTTGAGGCCTTAGGCATTTGCGAACAAGGTGCTTCCGGTGAGTTTGTAAAAGATGGCAACATAGAGATTGGCGGTCGCTATCCGATAAACACACACGGGGGCTTGCTCGCCCAGGCTCATGTGTGGGGGCTAAATCACGCAGTAGAAGCCACTCGACANTTACGCGGNGATGCGGCNCCAGAGGTGCAGGTGCCCGATGCAGAACTTGGACTAGTGACTGGATGGGGTGATTTCGGTGACGGTAGTTTGGTTATTTTGAGGAAATAAGACTATGACAGATGAANCTTTTATACCTAACCCCCCACCTAGACCCAATCATTACTTAGATGAGCAATTCTGGGAGCATTGCCGAAACCATATTATTTGTTTTCAGTGTTGCACGGGTTGCGAAACCTGGCGGCATATTCCTCGGTTTATGTGTGCTAGTTGTGGCTCACCTGATTGGGAGTGGAGACAGTCCACTGGAAAAGGCATCATCTATTCGTGGACAGTGGTACACAAACCAATGACGCGTCATTTCGAAACTATTTTCCCTTATGCGGCGGTGGTAATTGAAATGGAAGAGGGTGTGAGGATGACAGCTGGGCTGAAAGGTATTGACCTAGATAAGATAGAGATAGATATGCCGGTGGAAGCGGTGTTTGAGACGCTGAAGACCGGTGAGGTCCTTCCCTTTTTTGTTCCTCGCAAAGAGTGAGTGAAAGGAGACTAGGGTCTGCAAACTGACCCCAGTCTCTAATCTTCTTTCTGTTATTTTTCTTCGTGGAGGCCTGCACTATGAAAATCGATATTGTTTCCGATGTAGCCTGTCCTTGGTGTTATGTGGGCAAAAAAAACCTAGAGGCAGCTATGGTGCAGCGACCCGATATTCAGTTTGAGGTGCAATGGTTTCCCTATCAGCTTCATCCGGAAGCACCAGCCGAAGGCTACAACTATCAGGACACTATAGAGAGGAAATACGGTAAAGAGCGTATAGCCGTAATGTTTGAGCATTTTAAGGAAGCAGGCAAAGCGGCCGGTATCGATTTTCGTCTTGATCGCATCGAGCGGGGAGCTAACACATTGCAAGCGCACCGTTTGCTAGAGTTTGCCTGGGAGAAAGGAGTCCAAAATGAACTTTCCGAAGCACTGTTTAGAGCCTATTTTTGCGATGGCCGGTTTGTAGGTGATCCTNCTGTGTTGACGGAAATNGCGGGTGAGGTGGGTATGGATCAGCAGGAGGTANGAGACTATCTANATAGCGAGAAGGGGANCGTTCACGTTAAAGAACAAATNGAGTTGGCGCGNGAGAACGGCGTGACGGGCGTGCCGTCTTTCAGCTTTAATGACATGTTTGCCGTCCAGGGCGGTCAGCCAGTAGAGGCGTTTCTACATNCAATTAATCGCATGTATGAGAAAAGTTTAGCTAATTGTCCATAATAAATTAGCCATAATAAATNANCCANAATAAANTATAGAAAATTAGCCCGCCATTTTTAAGCGATTAACAATCTTTATAATCAGGCTCACGCTTTCCTAGAAAGGCCTTTACTGCTTCTGTTGAATCCTCAGTGAAACTGGCAAGGATTTGCTGCCGATCCTCGATTGCCATGGCGGCCTCTAAACTTGGCGCATCAATATTTAGATTGATGCCGTCTTTGGTCAGACGTAAACCGAAGGGACTGGTGCGTAGCATGTCATCCACATAGGATTGTGCTGCGGAGTCGAGGTCCTCGTCGGGCACTACCTCTGATACTAGGTTTACNGCTAGGGCTCTCTGGGCACGAATAAATCGCCCTGTTAATAATAATTCNGATGCGACGGATGTGCCNACCANGCGAGGTAGAAAATAGCTGGAGCCCATGTCACAGCCGCTTAGGCCAATGGTGATGTAAGCTGCATTCATCTTGGCACTTTCTCCTGCGATTCGAATATCAGCAGCCATCGCAAGACTGAAGCCTCCGCCGCAAGCAGCACCTTGTATCAAAGCAATAATAGGTTGTGGACATTTACGCATNGCCAANTAAATTTTAGCGATNCGTTTTTGAAAAAGGTACACGTTACTGGGCGTGCGTTTTTTGCCAAAGCCACCACTGTCTTTTAAATCCAGGCCAGCACAAAAGGCTCTGCCATTGGCTTTGAGCACCACAATACGTACAGCAAGGTCTTCGCCTAGCCGGGTGAAATAATCCACCAGTTCATCTACCATCGTAATATTAAGCGCATTCATGGCTTCGGGTCGATTTAAGCATAGCCAATCAACCGAGCCACGTTTTTCTATTGTTAGGGTTTCATAGTTTGTTAGGGTTTCATGGTTTTTGCTCACAATCAGCTCCCGTAAGAATGTAATGTCCTAAAAAGATCATCGCACAGTGGTTTACTATGCACTGGTGGGAAACAGAGTATCTTATTCAGCTGAGCAGTTTCAAGCAAATCGAAGTTTCAAGCAAATAGAGGTTTCAACTAAAAGATGGCGAGCGAATCTATTGGATGGGGTGTTCTTGGGTACACCAGGCTATACACATTAATAATAAGACTTGCATAAANAGACGAGTACCGAGGATAGACTCAGGAACTTCAGGAAATAAATCAGGATGCATCCACATATACACATTTGCAGGCGTTACGCAGATTACCAGTGCTATTAATCCGTAACCGGCCCACTTTCTAGTCGTGACATAAATAATACCAAGTGCACCCAGTATCTCAAAAAAACCACTCACATAAACAGCAGGTAAATGTAGGCTTGGGATAATGTAATCCGGCATGATCCTAACGAATGCATCAGGTGATGCAAAGTGCCCAATGCCTCCTCCCATAAAAAAACAAAAGACGAAAAATAGCCCTACTTTTTGTCGTCCCGGTAAGTTTTTTAGTTCAAGGAAAATTTCTTTTATTGAATAGTGATTCATTTTTAATACTTAAGAAGTAACGGGCAACTCATATCCCATGATGTCAGCAAAGCTGCCGAGTATCCGCAACGTTAGCCCCCAAATAATATGATCGCCAAATTTAATACCCGGTAAATCTATGGTTGAGCCGCGTACGTTAAACGTATGTTCAGAGATAGATTCCTTGTCAAAGAGCTGTTTCACAGGGACCCAAAAGACGTCAGCGACCTCCATGGGATCGCAGGAGGTGGATATAAGGTCACGAGGGCCAACGTGGTATATGAAGGGTGATAGCACCATATTCTGTATCGATGCTGAACGCGCTACTTGACGAATGGGTAGAGGACCTATCCTATGATCCTCTACCAGATGTATTCCAATCTCCTCTCGGGTTTCCCTTTCAGCGACAGTGTTGGCACATAGGTCCCCCGTTTCAACCCTCCCGCCAGGAAATGCCACATGTCCAGACCAGGGATCATCGTCGCGCTCAGATCGTCGGATAAAGCATATTTCTAAATCGGTTTTTCCTTCAGCAATAATGACTGCCACTGATGCCTGACTGGCCGCGGTATCGTGGATTGCGGGTTCATGGTCTTGATCATTGATGGCGGTACGTATGTCACTTAGGGTTATCACAATTTAAGTTTACCGTTATTTGAATGAGACGTAATCTGAGCTAGTTATCTATAGTTATCTATAGTTATCTATAGTTATCTATAGTTATCTATAGTTACCTATAGTTATCTANAGTTACCTATAGTTACCTACAGTTATACAGGTTCCAGGGCTCTATTTGCTGAGCCACTTTGATACTTTCCACAATCTATCCGCTGCCCCGGCAGAATAGGGTTGACTAATCAGTGCTGAACCGGAGAACCAGCTACGTTGATAAAGCACGGCTCGCTTGTGGGAAAATTCCATAAATCCATCGAANCCGTGGTACGCGCCTATGCCGCTAGGTCCAACGCCGCCAAAGGGCATATTAAAATGACCAATGTGACTAACGGTGTCATTAATGCAGGCTCCGCCTGAAATAGTTTTTTCAATAAATTCCGCGGCACGACGTTTGTCGCGATCAAAGTAATAGAGGGCGAGTNGTCTGGGTCGTGCTTGTACGTAGTTAATAGCATCGTCGAGACCATCGTATTCCAATACCGACAATACAGGTCCAAGAATCTCCTCTTGCATCACAAGCATATCGTCAGTGACATCGGTGACTACGGTATAAGGTATGACGCGTTTGCCTGTAGGCATTTGTTCGCCTTCTGGGATTATTTGATGGACGTTTGCTCCTTTAGCTTTTGCGTCCTCTATGTAGTGCAAGATCCGCTGGTAATGGCGATCATTTACAATCCAGGTGATATCCTCATTGTCAGTGACACTGGGAAAACGTTCAAGCACCTGACTAGAGTACTCGTCCACAAAGGCTTGGGTCTGTCCGCGAGGAACCATGATGTAATCGGGCGCGACACAAACTTGGCCAGAGTTTAGGGTTTTCCCAGTAAGAATACGGCGCACCGCTTCTTTCATTGAAAAATTATTGCTAAGTATGGTGGGCGACTTACCCCCCATTTCTAGGGTGACTGGGGTGAGATTATTCGCTGCAGCGCGCATTATTTTTTTGCCAATAGCAGTGTTGCCCGTATACATAAGATGGTCAAAAGGTAATTGAGAAAATTGTTCTGCCACCTGTACATCGCCTTTTACTATGGCGATATAATCCTCGTTGAAATGTTTTTCTATCATCTCGCTGAGTACGTCTGCCATTCGTGGAGTCATATCTGAAGGTTTAATCATGACGTGGTTGCCGGCAGTGATGGCGCCTACAGCGGGAGACAAACAGGTGCCGACGGGGCCATTCCATGTGCCAATTACGCCGACTACTCCCTTGGGCTGGTAATGGATTTTTCCTACTGCGGGTAACGAGGCAATGTTGATGGGGGCCCGTTTCGGTTTCATCCAGCCTTTTATTTTATTCTTGTAGAGTTTTATTTCAGCGGCGGCAATCATGACTTCCAAAGCAATACTTTCGTGTAGCGAACGATGGCCAAAATCTGCCTGCACCGCTTTAACCATTTGCTCTCCGAATTCATCAGACGCTTTTGCTAGTGTTTCTAAGGCATCCACTCGCTCTGCAGCGCTCATTGTGGGGCGACTAAGAAATGCTTGACGCTGTTTTTCCAGGATAGGAGCCAAAGGGTTGGCTTCTAAATTTGAATCTTGGTCGCCTTCGTTGGGGGCTATGGACAACGCAGCACTGCGCGTACTAGATATGGGGGTGGGACTATTCATCGTGGTGGTACTCATGTGTTGTCATCCTTGACACGACCGTCCACTGCTGGAGTAGGGAGGCCTGGCGACAGCGTGTCTTAGCTCTGTGATGGGTTAAAGTGTTGAGAGGCTACTATGCACTTGTTGCTATAAATAGTAAATATGGAATTAGGCAGGTATTCACGTTGAAAAGCAGTATATCTTATAAGGGGATAAAGCCTATGGAGCCGTTTATCTTCGAATGTCGTTATCAACAACAATGTGATTTCAGGCTCATTCGAGAGGAAGTAAAGAGGAAAACAATTAGGTGCCTCAAGTCACCAATTAATGATCATATAGAACGTTTTCTTTGGTTTATCTCAAGAGTTAGTGTTCCCTGGGGGAGTATTCCTGGATTAATAGCTAAAAGAATTAAAACCGCTGAAATTAAATTGCATAGATTTCACTCGCAGGTTAAAGGTTGGCTATAGTTTAAATATAATTCGTCAATCACAGCAGGACCGTGTTATGTCTCTTTCGCAAATTCAGAATCAAATTTTACAGCCCTTTATTGATGAAACATTGGGAAACCTAGCCACAATGGCTAAAATGATTGGCCACACCGATGAGGGTTTTTGTGATGATCCGAAAGAGTTTAGATTTAAGGGCTATGCCATATGTTGTGAGACTCTGGGGCACATAGATGGTGTAGTGATTATGCATCATTATCCTGAAACAGCCATTGCAATGGGCAACGCAATTAGACTTAGCGTCTTAGGTGAAGNAAATAAATTTGATACGATTAATGATGAAATGGCGGACGCCTTAGCCGAATGGGGTAATACCGTAGTGGGGCGAGCCACCAAAAATCTAGCGGCATATCATTTAAGTATTAATTTTGAAGCGCCTTATTTTATTTATGATACTGATGTTATGGCGTCGCTGTTAACCGGGGTGCAAGATATCATTACGGTGCCAGTTCATGTTGAAGATGTGGGTAGATTTTACTTTAACTANCTTATTCGTAGCGTAAATGAAGAGGTATCAAAAACCCTCAGCAAGGCGAAAAAAATCCTTATCGTTGACGACATGAAAATGGTGCGTAGTTCATTAAAACGGTATCTCAAAGAGTTGGGGTTTGAAAATATCATAGAGGCGGCGAACGGGCAGGAGGCTATCAAAGTTCACGATGCAGAGAAGCCCGATTTTGTGTTTATGGATGTTGTTATGCCTGAAATGAACGGCAATGAGGCACTCAATAAAATACGTCAATCAGATAAAAAAACTCCGATTGTGATGTTATCATCCGTTGCGGATCAAGGCGTAATTGACGAGTGCGAAGCGCTAGGAATTTCTGGTTATATCATTAAACCACTCACTGTTGACAATGGTGCTCAGACATTAAGTCGGTTTTTAATGTAATCTGTTTTTCATGTAATCTGTTTTTCATGTAATTAATAGACCTTAAGTGTCAGTCATTCTTAAGCAGGTTGTAGTGTGGAAGAATNTTCTAGCCATACTTTTCTTAAGTAAAAAACAGGTATTAACGCCACCAGAAAAACGACCGTTGACACGATAAAGGAATCCTTAAAAGCAACCGCAACAGCTTGTATTTGGAGTGAAGTGGCCAAGTAGTTTAATGCGATTGCTTTACCCTCTAGCGCCGTTACCCCCGAGGCCACCAGTCGTTCTTGCAATGCACCCAAAGTCTCCATGGTGATCGTGTTACTCGGATCTTGTGTTGAGTTTATCGCATTAATATGAAACTGGGTGCGTCTATAGAGAACCACTGAAAGGATATTGACACCAAAAGCGCCTCCNAGCTGACGTATAAAATTAATCGTNCCTGCTGCTTGCATCATGTAGGCGGGATCCACTGCACGTACGGCTGAAAGGTTCATCGTGGGCATTGCCAGCCCGATCCCAATTCTGCCAATGATCAGCCACCAAGCAAAGCTCCAAAAACTCGTGTTGGTGTCAGCCTGTACCATTAACATAAACGAGATAGCAAAAAACAAAATGCCCAGACCAATTAAATTGTAGGGCGGGAATTTATCTACCATACGACCAACGAAAGGAGCGACTAAAGCTAAAACAAAGCCTGCTGGCATCATTGCCAAACCCGCATCAATGGGCGATAAGCCCTGTATGGTCTGTAGAAATAGGGGTATTAAAAATGTCGAACCAAACAGACCAGCTCCGAAAACAAATGCGCTGAGAGCAAGGATTGAAAAACGTTTACTGAGAAATATTTTTATATCCAGCAAGGGGCTGCTCTGGCGCAGCTCCCAGAAGATAAAACTCGTCATAGCGATTACAGCTATGAGCAGTAAGGCAATAATATAGCTAGATCCCCAGCCTTCTTTTTCTCCATTACTGATGCCTACCAGGAGTGAGGTAATGGCGAGAGTCAAGAGAATTAAACCAGTCCAATCAAAAGGATTGTTTGGCTTCTCGCCATCACGCTGTGGCAAATAAATAATGACCATGGGTAGGGAAATAAGCATGGGAGGAATGCCAAGATAAAAAACGTAACGCCAGTTAAAGAATTCCACCATCAAACCACCGATGGTAGGACCTAATGCAGGCGCCAACATGGTGCCGATAGAGGTGACCCCCATGGCGAACCCTTGGCGGTTCGCGGGGAATAATTGAAATACCATTGAAATACTAAGAGGCGCTACGAAACCGGCGCAGAGACCCTGAACTATACGCGCGGCGATCATCACCTCCAAGTTGGGGCTGAGCCCCCCCACCATGGAAGCGATAAAAAAGGTGACTATGACCCAGAGCACTAATCGGCGTAAACCATATTCCCCCTGTACCCAGGCGAACAATAGCATTCCTATGGTAGATGCGGCTAGGTTAGCGGTGGACAGCCATTGAGCCTCGTCCTGCCCGATGCCAAAGGTACCCATGATTTGAGGTAGCGCCACATTGATGGAGGTTGCGGTTAGGAAGGAAGTGAGCGTGATCAACATAGCGGTAACCATCGCTATCCAACCATAGTTTTTGCCGTGGCGACGAAACAGAGCTTTGATAGTGTCGGTGGTATTGAGTTGCTCTATATAGGATTCCAGGCTAACGGACATTAATGGCCACCTCAACCATCATGCCTGGCTTGAGTAAATTGGCTTGTTGCTGTATCGCGATTTTAATGGGTAAGCGCTGAGTAACTTTGGTAAAGTTACCGCTTGGATTGGTGCTAGGAAGGAGTGAGTATAGACTTGTTGCTGAATTGCCGATTCGGATGATTTCCCCCTCAAATATTATATCTGGGTAGGCGTCTACGTTGACCTCTACAGATTGGCCTAATTGAATATGGCGAAACTGTGTTTCTTTAATGTTTGCGCTAACCCACACTTTATTGGGGTTATGCATCAACAGTAAACGTCTTCCTGGCTGAATGAATTCACCTGCATCCACAAATATTTTATCTACGATGCCGTTGTGTGGTGCCTTGATAGTGAGATCTTGAAATTGAACTTGCTGTTGCTCCAATATTAATGCTAGCGCAGCCCGCTGGTGTTTTAATTTGAGTAGACCGCTTTCAAGTACAGTAAGCCGGGTTTGTTCTGCTTGAGCCTCAACGAGTTTTGCTTGTGTCGTTGCAACACTACCTGCTGCGGCTTCGCGGTTTTGTTCTGCTACGCGATATTGAGTTTGTGCTGATTCCCATCCTTGTTGCGAGATTATTTTTTTTGCTCGTAATAATTTCGCGCGCTTCCATTCGTTTGCGCGAAATTCTAATTCGGACCCAGCGGACATCAATGTTGCTTGAGATACCGCTGTTTGAGATTTGGCTGAATCCAATGCGCTTGTAGTTTGCTTCTCTACCATGCGTATCGTTGCCTGTTGGGTGTCGTATTCAGCATCGACGACTGCTAGGTTCTCTTGTAGTTCTTTTATTTTTAATTTAATTTCTCTATCGTCGATGAATGCGATTACATCGCCTGCTGCTAAGGTCTCTCCGGTGGAGGCGGTGAAGCTGACTAATAATCCTGATGATTTGCTACTGATATCAATCATATCCGCAGCTATTCGAGCATCATCGGTGTAGACGTGTGTATAACGTTGCATTATCCAGAAAGCGCTTGCCACGGATAAGACTACAGCTAAAAGAATGGCTAAAGGTTTTTTGGAATTTATGAGTGTCTGAACAGGGCTACTATTTTTGTTGGCACTATTTTCGTCGGCAGCACTTCCGTGAGCTGGGTCTTTATTAACAGAACCGGTTTTATCTGACGGTTGTTCACTGCTGTCTGCCGCTGTCGCCGGATGTTGTGTTACTTTACTCATATAGGCCTCTGTATTTTATTGTTCCCGAGCCCCACTTTTATATTGTTGTTACTTGTTCTGGTATAGAGCATACATAAGTGGGACTCGGTTTTTCTACGACTCTCGACTATCGTTCAATTAAGGGCTTGCCTGGCAGCAATTTTACTTGGGGCATTACTTCGCGGCTGAATAAGCGCATGCTTTTTTCCACATCCGCATAGGGCATACCAGCAAAACTGAATACCCCATTGTAAGCACCGGCACCGGTTCTTTCAGTAAAGAGTCGGATGCGATCGTAACATTGTTCAGGCGTGCCCCAGACCTGAATACTCATAAAGAACTCGATCATGCTCTGAACATCGGTATTGGCCATTTCCTGCATGGTGACATAGGATTCATAACCTTTAGTGTCTTTAAAATGATTGCCTTGCATTTCATAGTGCTGAACCACGGTGAGGTAGTAGCCGCCAATGTACTTGCGGGCCATTTCCTCAGCACGTCCAGCGTCTTCATCACAAAAAGTCCAACCACCCAGTATCGGAGCGGGTGCTTCTTCAGCGTGAACCTCTTTGTAGATAGCGCGGTATTCTGCTAGTTCTTTTTCAACATGCTCCCAGGGTTTTTGGGGAATGATCAGGATACCAACGCCTAACTCTGCCATGATTTTGGAAGACTCTGGTGACACGGCTGCGGCATAGGTGCGGCCCTTAAAGCTTTTAAGCGGGGCAGGGCGAATGTCTCGTGCCTTTTGTTGAATTAAGTTGCCGTTGAACTCACAAGTGCCCGTTTCCAGTCCTTGTAAAAGCATTTGTGCCGATTCGGTAAAGTATTCACGGCTAACATTCATGTCCCGACCAAAGCCTTCAAATTCAACCCGACCCAATCCACGGCCAATGCCAAGAATAAACCGACCATCAGATAAGTTGTCTAGCATGGAAATTTCTTCCGCTACACGCATAGGATCATGCCAGGGTAATACAACAACCATGGAGCCTAACAATAGTTTGTCGCTCTTAGCGGCAAAGTAAGTCAAAAACTGCAGCACATCGGGACACATTGTGTAGTCCGTAAAATGGTGCTCCACTCCCCATATTGATTGAAAGCCTAATTCTTCTGCCATTAAGCCAAGGCGAATTTCGTTATCGTAGACATACTTATCCGTCATTGACGGATCCGATCCTTGAAATATCAGTGCTAATC
Organism: Pseudomonadales bacterium; assembly: GCA_016765265.1. Taxonomy (GTDB): domain Bacteria; phylum Pseudomonadota; class Gammaproteobacteria; order Pseudomonadales; family DC-out160; genus DC-out160. Next base: position 24,147 of record JAESQG010000214.1, read on the forward strand.
CTACATCCATGGTACTTCTCCCATTGTTTATAACTTGTGAGTACTGATTTTAATTTTTAATGGCTTTTTTTGTTACGCAAACCAACGCCTAAGTCCAGCCATACACGGACTCAATTGCGTTAGCGACTTCTGTTTGCAATGTGCCGTCATCTCCATTGGTAAGAACGGCGTAGCCCGCTCCCAAATTAGGATAACCCTTTACTGCACTGCGGAAACCATAGTTTGCACCGTTGTGCCCATAAGAGTAGTCCGATGAAGTACTAGGGGAATTATTGGGGAACCAAGCAAGACCCGATAGTAAGGACTGCACCGAAGCTTGTGTCAGAGGTCCTGGGCTACTCGCATTGCTCCACTTGCTGTTGAGGAAAATCACCATTTTCATCAAGTCATCCACTGATGTGTAGAGGCCGGCCGCCGCTGATTCGGGATATTGGTTGCGTTTACCCGCTATCACATTTCCGGCTGAGGTGTGTCCCGCAGCTACTTGCCGTTGGGATAACCAGTCAGTAGGCAGCGTAATGTCATAGGTACTGTTCTGCATACCCAAGGGTGTGAAAATCTCAGTGTCCAGGTAGTTGGCAAATCCGCTACCGGATATTTGTTCGATTAATCTTTGTAGTAATACAAACCCTTGTCCAGAGTAAGCGAACCCAGTGCCGGGATCAGTGGTGAGTTCGAAGGGAAGCGAATTGGTATTGGTGCCGTTCATGATGTCGAGTAGAGTAGGTACGTTTTGCCCTTCGGGGTAACCCGCAAAACCGCCGCCGCCGTTATTAAACCCCGAACAAACATTCAAAGGATTGGTAGTATTACGCCCGATGATTCCGCCCATGTGTTGTAGAACCCGGTTGATGGTAGGGGTTCCATTCACGGTCAGGCAGGAGCGAATTGGCAGTGTCCAGTTTAGCCCAGGGCGAATATCGTCGTTTAGCGCAAGGTCATTAGTTTCTTCTAACAACTTCATTACCCCGGCAGCCGCGATAGGTTTACTCACGGACGCCGCCTGAAATCGACTTTCTGGATGGGCTGCACCCAAACTGTCCCCTTGCTCGAGATAACCATAACCGCAGCTCCAGGCGAGTTGGTTATTGAGGACCACTGCTACAGCACAGCCGGGTACATTATAAGTAGACATACGACTCCAGATATTACTGGTAGCGCCGTTTGCATTCTTGAGGCTGGACTCAACGGCTCTGACTAAATCTGTAGGGGTGTTGCCGGCCTTGCCTCGTGAGTAGAGTGCCCAGCCATTATTGACGGGTGAGAATGCGACGTTGTGGCCCAACCAGCCCGCTCCGGTCATCTCAATCATTTTTTGATAGCATTCTTCGTCGATACGGCGGAAGAAAAACTCGTCTTCCGCTATCACAACCCAACCGTTGTTACTCCAGGAAAACACAACGCGTGTCACAGTGCGTCCACCCTGAGTCAGGTTGCGCATAATTTGATAGCACTCATCGTCGATGTTACGCGCGTAAAATGGGCCATCGGTGACGATGACCCAACTATTACCGCCGGCAGGTGGAAAAGCCACATGTTTGATTTCCCATCCATTGCGAAGATAGGTCAACATTTGTTGGTAGCATTCTTCCGGTATACCGCGGGCGAATATCCCCTGGTTGGTACAAATGACCCAACTGTTGCCGCCTGCCGGTGGAAAGGCGATGCAGTTTATCTCGGCACCGTTGGCAACGAACTCACCTAATTTTTGATAGCATTCTTCAGGAATGTTGCGTGCAAAATAGGGCCCTTCGTCAGTGGCAAGAACCCAGCCATTACTCGGCGTGAAGGCAAAAGTAGTGATGCCATTGTGAGCGTGTACACCTATCTGCTCATGCGCTTCACTAGGAATTCTGCGATTAAAATAGTAGGAGGATCGGTGGCAGGCGGGAAGGCTGAGCATGCAACTGGCTGCTACCGCTCCTGCGACAAATTGCCGGCGTCCGAGTTTGTGTGGCTCTACAGCTATTTCAGAATTGAGTGCATTTGTATCTGCCATGAGTCGTCCTTTCTTAATATTGGTATCAGCTTTTTGGTGGCAACTTATTCAGGGGATAAAATTGTCTTTAGAGTAAAAACATCAAGTCATCATAACCTATTTTTTAATGCCAGAGAGGCCCATCTGTACACATAGGAAAAAACGTTGGGCTTGTCTTTTTACGACTACTTTGGGATAAAGAAGGGCGCACTTGGTTGATACAAAAGATCATGCTGTGATATTTTACTGGCTATCTTAAAACACCTTATCATTGGGAATACCCAGCCAGTAATTGAAGGGAATATAATATGGACGCAGACTCAACGAAAAGCCCCGCTATTCAGGGGGATATACTAGACATCCTCGGTAATCGTAGATCTCAACCGCGATTAACTAGTCCAGGCCCCAGTAGAGATGATATAGACACCATCATTAATTCTGCTTTGCACGTGCCAGATCATCATAGATTATCGCCTTGGCGGGTGGTGGCCGTTGAGGATAATCAACGCGACAAGTTAGCCGTATTGTGGAGTGAATATGCCACGACCGTCAGTAATGATGTAACCAAATTAAAAACTAAAGCGGCACGCGCACCATTAATCCTGATTTGTATTGCGTCGCCCATCGAGCATCCGAAAGTACCCCGTAGCGAACAACTCGTAACTGCTGGCATTGCTGCCTACTCCATGTTGTTAGCCGCTAACGGTTTGGGTTATCAGGGATACTGGCGTACCGGAAAATTGGCCTACGACCCAAAAGTGTTGTCGGCACTGGGCTTAACCGATGAGGAATCTATCGTCGGATATTTGTATCTAGGTTCGGGTGCTGAAAATGAAAGACCGCAGCCAGAAGGGCCAACTTCGCAGGATAAGTTAAGTTATCTCGAGTGATGGCAAGGCCTGTGCCACAGTATGCTTCTTCAGGGGGACATACGCTTGGGGGCAATGGCTGAGCCAATTTTAGTGACGGTGGTTAGCGTTTCTGTTATCGATTGTAAAACGACCTCTAAAAAGTCTAAGAGAGCTAATTTTTCGAATCTATTAAGTCTAGTGATAGCGAATTAAAAATCTTTCTTTGCTCATAATTACTGCTATGGTAGGGGCAATTAATAAAAGCATAAATTATGATCTACGTAATTGAAATGCTCCTAAGCATACTCTCTATGCCTAGGGAAATTATTACCTATAAACGTAGTTAAATTAGAATAAAAAAAGTGAGATAAAATCCTTTACACAGTCTTTCTAATTTCTAATTTAATAGTTGGTCACCCCGAATCTACTGTATTGAAGGCGACGGGTGTCAAGTGGCCCCCATTGAAGGTGGTAGAGTGTATTGTTTAATTTCAAAGTGTGGCTATATAGAACCCCCTACTACCATTTGCTGTTAATAGTTTAGTTCCACTTCACAGAGTGGCCTCTGGTATTTGAGTTGGGTAGTTTTAATGGAATAAGACTGGGCACTTGATATGCAAAAAATAATTATAAAAAATGCTTTTTTAATTTTCTTCATTGTAGCTTCGAGCCAAAGCCATGCTCAGTTATTTCAAAACCTGTTAATCGGCAACGCTAAAGCGTTGGCGCTCGGTCAAGCGGTAACGGCTGATCCGCCCGGCATAGACGCCGTTCATTTTAATCCCGCTGGGCTGACCCGTTTAAAGGGACGTCAAATGGAAATAAAGGTGCTTGCGGCTGATTTTTCTCTTGTTGGTGAGTTTGAGTTAAATAATCCGGAAATAATTCAGCGGTATAATGAGTTGGATCTTGTGGATCCTATGGAAGGAGCGAGAACTGAAGTCGATAGTTTAGGGGTATACTTACCTGTAGTTGGGTTCACTGAAGTACCCTTTCCTATCGCACCACTAGGTGGCGTTTCATACAATAAAATTGGATCAAAATGGACTTTCGCTAATTCCGTGTACGCCCCCATGGCATTTGGGCTTTCGCGAGGAGATGATAATCCCGGCGTCATCTTCGGCCGAAAGTTGGCCATTACTCGTCTGACCTTTTTTGCACCCTCCTTCGGTTATGAGGTGACAGATACATTCTCCGTAGGCATGACAGTAGCATTTTCGTTTACAGGCATGGCGGCTAATTTGGTATATCGAGCATCAGGAGGGGTGATTAGGGAATTGGCGGAACTACTTGATCAAGTCTGCGATCGTACCGATAGAGAGGGTTTTGTGTTAGAGGTTCCTTTTCTAAATGTTTGTGGGGGAGCTATTAGTCCGTTCGGAGGACTATTTGATTTTGATGTCGATTTAAAAAAGAATCTATCGTACACCTATAATATCGGGCTGTTATGGGATGTAACCGAGTGGTTAACACTTGGAATGGTTTATCAGTCTGAATCTGTAGATACCCTTAAAGGAAAAATGGATATCCAGATTTACCCTGAGTTGCTTGGCTTGTTGAATGGGCTTGCGGAGAATGAACCGTTAAAAACAATCTTATTGGATGCCGCCCAACATCCAACAGACGGGCATATAGAAGAGACAGGATCGATGAGACTAGTAACGCCTCAGCATCTCTCCTTCGGTATGAGTTTGATGGTTTTGCCAAAACTAAAGTTTAATGTAGATGTTAAGTGGACTGAGACGAGTCAGTGGGCCGAGTTAGATTTTCAAACGGACAATAATGTGGGGCTGTTTGGATTATTTACGGTTTTACAAGTAAAAGGAGCGAGCCCCAACGCTTTGACGGTACCGAGAGGTTATGTAGATACTGTAAACTGGGGTTTTGGTCTTGAGTATCAGTACAATGCCAAAACGGCCTTACGCTTCGGTTATGAGCCGCGAAAGACTGGTATTCCTGATGACAGAAGAGACTTTCTTGTTCCAGTGGCGGATATGGATGTCATTGCCGTGGGCTTCAGTCGTAAGTTAAGTAAAACTAGTTCTTTTGATCTCACCATTGCAACGACTAAAAGTGACATGTTCATTCCGACTGGGTCCAGTAGAAACGGTAACGATCATACTGAAATCAATAACTTCATCTATCACCCAACCGCTGGTTTAGATACCCGGTCTAGTTTAAGCATATTTTTGATTGAAACTAGTTATCGGAAGCATTTCTAGTTTAGGAAGATGGGTTCTAGTTTAGGAAGATGGGTTCTAGTTTAGAAAGATGGGTTTAGTGTCCCTGCTATTAACATTTTGTAATAACAGGGAGGACTGAGTTAAAGACTCTAGGCTCGCTTAACGTTAATGACTTGTATCTCCGTTGAGCCTTCTACTCCCCAACGACCATGGCAATGGATACAGGGACATTCCATTTCTCGGCTGCTTCTACCGCTTGATTAACTTGTTCTACACTGCATTCTGGGGCTCGCGCAAATACTTCCCCGTTAGCTGGATTAATGACAGGGAAACTGTCTTTCGTTTTAACCAAATCACCATTAATTAGTAAACTATACTCACTCATCTTGTAACCTCCACTGTTTGATTATTTTGGGTAGTTGAGCCGCCTACCGGTATAAACAGAGCATACTCAGATTGATATGAAACCTTGGTTTATTAGGCCACAATACTTTGATCTGCGCTGAACTAGCAGAAGGCTTATATGTAAGGTGCTAATATAATAATGAGGTGTGATAGTAATAATCTAATGAACAACATATAGATAACCGAGGACAATAGTTCCTTGCTAGGGAGAAGAATCTGATGAGGCCGTTGCCAGAGAGACAAGTACTAATGACACAGAGTCTACGAATATTAATATTGATCAATTTATTGTGTTCGGCAGTCAATGCTGCGGCGGATGCGGCCGTACTGGCTGGAGGGTGTTTTTGGTGTATGGAGTCAGATTTTGAAAAACTGGAAGGAGTCACCGATGTGGTTTCTGGATTTACCGGTGGTACCTTAAAAAAACCGACCTATAACGGTAATCATAAAGGGCATTATGAGGCAGTTGAAATAAGCTATAACCCCAATAAGGTGACATATCAGCAGCTACTCATTCACTATTGGGTTAACATTGATCCGTTTGATGGGAGGGGGCAGTTTTGTGATAAAGGCTCAAGTTACTTGAGTGCTATTTTTGTAGCAAACAAGGAAGAAAAGAGAATCGCTGAACAATCCAAAACTGAAGTGGTAAACAAATTTCCAAACAATACAGTAGTCACTCCCATTCTTGATGCTTCGATCTTTTATCCCATCGAAGGTAATGAAAGTTACCACCAGGATTATTATAAAAACAATCCTATTCGATATAAGGCATACCGTTGGAACTGTGGCCGGGATAAGCGTCTGAGAGAAGTTTGGGGCGACACACCCAAGGCGAATTTTAATCTCAAATAAAGTGATGGTTTATATCAACAAGGTGCGCCAATGATTGATCGTAAATATCAAAAACTAGTATTTTCTTTTTTTATGTCATTATTAATGTCTTGCATTATGTCTCTGGTGATTAGTATTTTTAACATGGGCCTAGTGAATAATATTATACAAATCTGGTTGAATGCATGGGCGTTTGCTTTCACTGTTGCATTTCCTACTATTATTGTGGTGTCGCCCTTGGTGCATATGCTAGTTAGTATTACCTTGAAAGATGAATAAAAAAAGATGAATAATAAAATGATTAAATAGCGAAATTATGCTATTTCAAAATGGGCGAAATAGCATCCCGAGACAGGCTCCATCCCATCTTTTCTCTCAGAAAAATACGCTTCATATTGCTGTTCTGGAGACATGTTTTCCTTTAATGCGTAGCCTATGTCAGCTACATCTTTAAGAAACTGCTCGGGAGTGAAGTTATTGTCGATTAGCGGCTCGCCGGATAATCGTGTATAGATTTGTAGTAGCTTTATTTTATATTTTTGTCCTTTCATTATTTCATCAAAAGAGGTGGCGTAATCGAATGCAAGTTCACTAGATTTAGCGGCTACCTCCACCAAGGCTTTTAATGTAGAAAAAATAGCGTCTCTTGATAAGTAAACAGTGACACCCAACCAATAGAAAAATGCTGGCTGGCTAGAGTCAAAGCTGGAGTTCTTAAGTGCAGTCGCAAGGTCTTCTCGTTCCAGATCAGCCGCTATAAATTCTAGATTAGAGGGAATAGGTATGCCAGCTTTGGCCAGTCGCTCCTTTTTGAAATTCTGGCTGCCCGGATGATCTATCTCGTAAACCGTCACTGAGTCACGTAATTCTGGATGGCTGAGGCAAAAACTATCTAAACCGGCGCCGATGACCACCACTTGTTTCATGCCCCCCTTAACCGCAGCCAAGACACGGTCTTCTGTAAAGCGTGCCCTTGCCAGTACTTGTGCTTTTATTGGGTTCAATGGCCGCATCAATGCACCAAACACGATTTTATTTAAGATAGGATTGCTAACTGCCTTTTGCCAGGGGAAGGCGGATAACGGTAAGGCAAAATGGTCTGCAAATACGATAGGAGAATCTTTTAGTAGATGTGAGGCTCGAACTGCTGCGGCGCCTTCTGCGGTACGACTTCGCTGTATCTCTTTCATTAGCTAGTGCTCCCGAATTGGTTTCTTAATTCCTGTTCCTAAGATTCTCTTCCTAGGTTTTAGGGTCTAGGNTNTAGGGTCTGTCTNGGGTCTGGATTTACGAATAAACNATTTCTGAATTTTCCAGTGAACTGTANCGTAGACTCACTATATCAACAATATAGTTCTGATTCATTTGCCAGGGTGCTTTAACACCTTGTTTGGGAAAGATGTCTTTTGATCTACTGATATATCCCGCTTTCAAATCGAAAAATGGTAGATCACTCATGGGGACGTCAGTATTGTTTGGGGTACATTGTTTGTAGTTATTCTTGCTCATGTGATGAAGTAGTCGACTCATGTACTCGCTGGCTAGATCGGCTTTCAGGGTCCAAGAGGCATTAGTATATCCCATTGCAAAAGCCAAATTAGGGACATCCTGTAACATCAATCCTTTGTAAACCATTTTCTCTGCAATATTCAGAGGCGTGCCGTCGATTGTAAACTTAACTTCGCCTAAGGGCACCATATTGAGGCCGGTNGCGGTGACAATAATGTCGGCTTCCAGTTCAACACCTGATTTTAATCGAATGCCTTTTTCTGTGAATGTATCGATATGATCAGTGACGATGTCAGCTTTGCCACCCTTCAGTGCTTTAAAGAAGTCTGCATCTGGGGCTAGACACATTCTTTCATCCCAAGGGTTATAGTCGGGGGTCAGATGTTTGTCGATGTCATAGTCNGAACCNAGTTCATAGGTAATATATTTCTTAATTAACTTCTTAACGGTTNGAGGGCGGCGTTTACTCAACTGAAAAATAGCAATGGCCAAACANACGTTTTTCCAACGAGTAATATCGTAGTTTAGTTTTTGCGGTAAAATCTTTCCCAATGTATTTGAAATAACATCTTTCTCAGGGAATCCTATGATGTAGGTGGGAGAGCGTTGTAGCATCGTAATGTGAGATACTTTCTCGGCCATGGCTGGGACTATAGTGACGGCGGTAGCACCACTACCGATGACGACTACCCGTTTGCCAGTGTAGTCCAAATCTTCAGGCCACAATTGGGGGTGGATGACATCACCCTTAAAGTTTTCTCTGCCTTTAAATTCAGGTGTATAGCCTTCGTCGTACTTGTAATACCCGCTACACATATAGAGGAAATTACAGGTGAATGNAACGNTCTCCTCGGAGGGCCTTANCTGNACTTCCACNGTCCACTGAGCATCTTCTGTTGACCAAGCTGCTGATTTAACGAAGTGCCGATATTTGATGTGTTGTTCAATGTCGTGGGTTTTCGCAGTTTCATTTATGTAGGTGAGGATAGAAGGGCCATCTGCTATGGCTTTTGGATTTTTCCAAGGACTAAAAGCAAATCCCAAAGTATGCATGTCCGAATCAGAACGGATACCAGGATACTGAAAGAGATCCCAAGTCCCTCCCATGGCTTCTCGGCCCTCTAAAATGGCAAAGGTCTTATCGGGATTCTGCTTTTTCATGAAATAGCCAGCACCTATGCCAGATAGTCCTGCACCGACGACCAATAAATCGTAATGTTTCGTTGTCATTTTATTTTCTCGTATTTATTCAGATTGAGNTATCCATCGATAACTCAATCATAGNGNTNTTNTGTTCTACAATATNGGTNNAACAAGACTAGNTATACAACACGTAATTCTCGAAATTTGGCAATATCACTTTCACTATATCCTACAGACAAAAGAATTTCGTCGGTGTGCTCTCCCAAAGTAGGCGGGCGTCGCCTAATCTCTCCTGGAGTTTCGGACAGCCTTATGGGTGGTGCTGATATCGGTGCAGGGGTACTTAAGCCAGGAAAGTCAGTGTAGTGCAACAAGTTCGCGGCCTTGACTTGCGGATGGTCCAAGCACTCTTGGGGTTTCAATATCTCTCCCGCAGGGACTCGGGCATTTTCAAGTGCTGTTAGCACTTCACTATTNGATTTGTCTNTGCACCAGGCTGCCATAATTTCGCTAATGGCTACACCGTTGTCGCCACGGGCTAAATCATCTTTAAATCGAGGGTCCTCTAATAACTGTGGTTGATTGACTAATTTCACCCAACGTTCAAATAATCCTTGGCCGATAACTTGAACNAAAACCCANCCGTCTNANGTNTTAAAAGCGTCTGATGGTGCAGCCCATGGAGATCGATTGCCCGTTGCNTGTCTATTNGGTTTTTGTACGGCTTGTTCCATTAGGGCGGCGTTGCCAACATTGATGGCGCTTGCTAGTAGAGAGCCTTCCACAATTTGACCTTTGCCCGTTTTATTTCGTTCTAGTATTGCCAGGACTGTTCCATAGGCACACAAAATAGCGGTGGTAAAATCCACATAAGGATTAAANTTTTTCATNGGCTGNTCAGGGNAACCCGTTAAATGCANATTTCCGGAAATAGCCTGGGCAACNCCATCAAATCCCACTTTTTCAGAGTAGGGTCCTATGGAGCCAAATGCAGAGCTTGTGGTTAGTATTATGTCGTTCTTTATCGCTTTTAGGCTGTCGTAGTCTATACCCATGGTTTTCAAAACATTGGCAGGTACATTAGCGACCACGACATCGGCGGTTGCCACCAAACGTCGAACTATTTCACGCCCCTCAGGTTTTGTTGGGTTGAGTGTCATGCCCAATTTATTGCGCGCATGCTGGAGAAACGCCGCACCTTCCCCGTGTTCCGTTATGGGAAATAAGAATCGGTCTTCGTTACCGCTTATTCTTTCTAGCCGGATGACTTCTGCGCCATAATCGGCAAGCAAGGCTGCACAGTGAGGACCTGCTATATACCGGCCAAAATCCAAAACTCTTATCCCGTCAAGTACGCCACTCATGCTCCTACTCCTTTTATCTTCCGAAGGCCTTCATTTTTCCGTGAACTAAATACTAAGCTAGTTTATTTTTTTGTATAGGTCGTCGTGTAGGACGGCGGGTAAGTGATAGGCCGGAAATGTAGCCCGCTAAACTTCTGTTCAATTTCAAAGTTTGAAATAATCTCGCTAAATTCGGGTGTTTTTGCTTTTAGAAAATTCAGATGAGGCGTGGGGTAAATTTTAATTTGTCCGCCTGGTTTTAACACTCGATGAAATTCACGAAATATATTTTCCAGTATTGTTTCATCATTAATCCACGCATAAATCAGGAAACACGATAAAATAAGATCAGTGGATTCTTCTTTAAAGGGTAAGTCATCCGCTAAAGTAGCAATTCCTTTTTCTAGCCCTTTGGCATTGCTATCGATACTCCCGCTACCACCTATGATGATAACCTTTAACTTGTCAAAGAGACCAAACTTAAATCCCTCTTTTAGTTTGGGATCCACACCAAAAAAATCGATATTATTTTGGCGACATACCTGGAACATGGACTCAGTAATATAAGGTGTTAAGCCGCATCCAATATCCACGATGATTTTATCCTTAACAGAATTGAGTACCTCTGATTCAGATCGAGAATCGAAAAACGTTCTTCTGTAATAGGCAAATTTCCTCCCCGTACTAATCACGGGGAACGC
>JAESQG010000215.1 GCA_016765265.1 Pseudomonadales bacterium
TAGAAAGAACATTGTTTTAGAAAGAACATTGTTTTAGAAAGAACATTGTTTTAGAAAGAACATTGTTTTAGAAAGAACATGGTTTTAACAAGAACATGGTTTTAACAAGAACATGGTTTTAACAAGAACATGGTTTTAAAAAATAGATCGGTTTTAGCCAAATGCCAATGAGTGTGCTCAATCCTTGACAATTAGGGTGATATCGCCAAAATCCCATTCGCTTCCTACTAGCTTGCCACCTTTAGATAATGACCAGAGGTCCCACAGCATTGATGTCAAAACTAGGGTTTGTGATTATACTCGGTATTTTTGGGTCTCTTGCGGTTAAATGGGTAAATCCATCCATCCAACCGCTTTTTTCGTTGAAGCAGATTGTCGGGGATGGTGCAGATCGGGATAAAGAAAGTGTCTATCGTGTGAGGCTTGTGTCTGACGACATGACTGCTGAGGTACATTCAGCCTCTGTGATAGAGGTGGATGAGGGTATTCTCAGTGCAGTTTGGTATGGTGGCACTAGGGAAGGCAGCAAGGATACGGTGATTCTGCATTCTACTCTTGCCCTACACTCGAAAACTGCAAATCCGACTACGGTCAATTCAATGTTGATCGAGCCAGTATGGAAACCCAGCGAGGTGATTGTTTCCCGCAAAGCAACCCAGCAGGATTTATCTCGGTACGTGAAAAAATTAGGTAATCCCGTTATTACTAAAGACCCTCAAGGGCGGGTATGGTTGTTCTACGTCAGTGTATCTGTTGGCGGTTGGGCTGGAAGTGCTATCAATGTGAAGTATTCCGACGATCAGGGGCACAGCTGGAGCCCATCGAAACGCTTAGTCACATCACCTTTCATAAATATTAGTACATTAGTAAAAAGTAAGCCTTTCTTTTACGACGACGGAACGCTAGGGTTGCCCGTCTATCACGAGTTTATCGGTAAGTTCCCTGAGATTGTACACCTGGATAAAAATGGCGAGGTGCTCGGCAAGCAAAGACTATGGTGGGGGAGAGCATCGTTACAACCGGAGGTGATTCCTGTAGGGCCGCAAGAAGCGGTGGTTTTTTTGCGTTCCGCTAGCATTGAGCTGAATCGAATTTTAAGGATGGTGACGGGAAGTACCGTAAAACGGGGATCAACGCCACAGGCGTTAGCGTTATTAAACCCCAATGCAGGGATATCTGCATTGCTCAAAGATGACGGCGCCATGCTAATGGTTTTTAATAACTCTCCTGACCAACGTAATATTCTCTCTCTTGCTCATTCTAAGGATAATGGCCAGCACTGGACGGTGATACATGACTTTGAGAATGTATCAAAGCCACCGCTAAATCGTTTTTCCTACCCCACGTTAATACAGTCTACAGATGGGCACTACCATATGCTTTATACCTGGAACCGTACTCAGATTAAACATGTGGAATTTAATGATGTGTGGTTGGAGGCAATGTTGCAATGATGAGTGATTGGAATACTTATTTTGCTCTCTTTGGATGTGGGCTGGCCTATGTGGCGACTAGTTTAGCGTGGTCTAGGTCTCGGCATTTTCCTGCAGTTTGGCGTTGGTGTATTGCCGTGGCTGGGCTAGTGGTTTTGATAGTCCCTTTTGCGCAGGAGCCATTACTGATTCTCATTAGAGGTTTTACTGGAGATTTTAGCATGGGTACTCTGCTATTATGTTCCCTCTCGATTGCGTCATCTTTGTTTGTTGGTGCTGATGTTGACGCTGATGTTGGTATAGAGAGCGTTGTTGCAAGGCCTGGTGATGATAGAGATAGAGATACAGATAGAGATCGTCAGTTCATGCTGGCATGTGCGGTGGTGTGTTCTGTTGTGCTGTATCCCTTTGCGTTAGGCTGGGGGCCAGTGGACACGTATTCTTGGGGATACGGGCATATTGGTTTTGCCTTGGGTTTGTTAGTGATTTGTCTGACAGCTTGGCAGTTTAAGTATTACGTGACGGTTATTTGGTTGTTGCTGGGGATTATCGCTTATCAGTTGGGAATCTATGAGTCGAATAATCTGTGGGATTATTTAATCGATCCATTCTTGGCATTATATGCTATTTCATATTTTATTAGGCGCTTGATATCGAGGCTAATTCCAAAGGGTTTGTCATTGGATGGGGATGTTGAAACATGAATGCAATGGGGAAAGTGGAAATTGGGTTGCTCGCGATTGTAGCGCTTTTATTTGGTATAGGTGTTTATTTTTCCTTTGCTGATCATGAGTTCTTTCGTGGAAGCTATGTGGTAGAGGATGGCTTTATCGAGTGGCTAACGGTGGTGGGCTTGTTAGCCTCCATGGTGGTGTGTGGCCGGCGCTTTGTTACTCTAGTGGGAAAGCGAAGCATTCCTTTCGTGGCGGTAACGGGGTTGTTAACGCTGTTTTTCTTTTTTGGAGCAGGAGAGGAGATCTCTTGGGGACAGAGATTGTTTGATGTAGAAAGTTCTGAGTTTTTTAAAGAGAATAATGCGCAGAGTGAAACTAACCTACATAACCTGGTCGTTGGCGGTAAAAAGATTAACAAAATGATCTTTGGTACGGGGTTTGCGCTTATTCTTTTAACCTACCTATTTGTAGTGACTCCGTTGTATAGGAAGAACGAACGAGCAAGAAAGTTTTTTGCTAATTTTGGAGTCCCAATTCCTCAAAACTATCATATAGCGGCGTATTTCGTTCTTATTGTCGTTGTTGAGGGGCTAATGGAATCGCCAAAACGAGGCGAATTAACTGAGTTTGCAGGTTCTTTTACTGTTTTCCTGAATCTGTTATTTCCCTACAATAAAGAAATATATGACGCTGAGGTGGACGATTCCCTGGTTTAATTCGAGAGCGCTTTTGGTATAGCTCTTCCAAATAGCTTAGCTTTGTTGTGAAAGAGAGGAATACTGATACTAGCGTTTAAAACTTCTGGCTTGTTCTAGGCTTTTTACCGTAACGGTTTTTCGACTTTTATACATTTTTGACCAATCTAATTCAACGCTTCTGGCGTTGTCGCGGGTGGATTTTTTGTAAGGTCTGAGCATTTTCAATTGTACGCCTGATCGTATCAGTGTGTACGCGATTAATTTTATGTCCGAGTTGCGCACTAGTCTGCCGTAAAACATTACGTTGGCTTCTTTTAACCCCTTGACCTCTTCCTCACCATCTTCTCCTTCCTCCTCCTCATATTCTTCTTCTTCGAAATCAACGTCTTCATCTTCTTCAGATTCAGGCATTACCACCATATGGCCTAATTCTTCTATGGCGAGTTTGGTGATGACCGGATTAATATTTATCGGTAAATTATTGATTTTGACGGTATGGTTTGGAGGAGGTGCCACCGCGAGAAGTTTCATTCGCGCTTCTTCAGCAGCAAAACTTTCTCTAAATATTTCATTGTTAATGGTCCAACCGAGTTTGATTAGCTTTCTTATTTCTATGGCTTTTTGGTCGCTGTCGGGAGTCAATGTGGCTAGAATGCCTTGTAAATTAGAAACGCTACGTTTTTGCCAGGCTTCGCCCATCTTAACTTTTACTGCAAGATCGTCCTTTTCGCCACTAGTGCTAGAAACCAGATATAGATTAAAACCAAGAAAAAGCAGGATTACAAACCCAATGGCGCCAATAAACAGGGGACCTTTTTCTTGCTTGATATCTATAAAAGCGCACCCGACGGCGCCTAGAAAAATAAGAATCGGTAGTATGTATTGTAGTATTGCCATAATATTGTTAGTAAGAGTTTAAGTGGAAAGGAACCTAAATCTTATGTGCTTTGGGTTTATTCGTTACTTAGTAAGTATAGAGGAGAGTCTGCGCAGCTGCCTGTAAGCAAGTGCGTGTTTTAAGGAAGGGTTTAGTTAAAATGGGCTAAATAACATGCATCCAAACTTGTGTGGCGTGTTTGGATGCATGTTATTTAGCTGAGATGACGGAAAAATCTAGCCATTGATTTAGTCTGTAATTCTCAACAGATCGTTAATAGCGATTTTGCCGCGAGTTTGTTCATCTACTTTTTTCACTATAATCGCTGCATACAAAGAGTATTTGCCATCAGCAGAGGGCAGGTTGCCAGCGACAACGACGGATCCTGGTGGCACTTTTCCGTAATGCACTTCACCTGTTTCTCTATCATAAATTCTTGTGCTTTGGCCGATGTAAACGCCCATGGATATCACGGAGCCCTCGCCAATAATGACGCCTTCCACCACTTCGGAGCGCGCTCCGATAAAACAGTTGTCTTCGATTATAGTGGGACCTGCTTGCAAGGGTTCTAGNACGCCTCCGATACCAACNCCGCCGGAGAGATGAACATTNTTACCAATTTGAGCGCAAGAACCAACAGTTGCCCAGGTGTCTACCATGGTGCCACTATCCACGTAAGCGCCAATGTTTACATAGGAAGGCATTAAGACAACGTTAGGTCCGATATATGAGCCATGTCGTACAACGGCNGGTGGAACAATACGGACCCCGGATTCTTTAAATTGTTCTGGGGTAAAATCTGCAAATTTGACCTGTACTTTGTCGTAGTATTGAGTAAATCCACCATCGATGGGGGCGTTATCTTGAATGCGAAACCCCAGTAATACCGCTTTCTTTAACCATTGATTAACAACCCACTCACCGTCTTTTTTTTCAGCAACGCGTGCGGCGCCACTGTCAAGCATGCTGATGGCTTCATTAATGGCGGATTTGACCTCTGGGTCCACAGTGTTGGGGGAAAGGTCTTCCCGATTATCAAAAGCATTTTCGATTAATGATTGAAGGCTGCTCATCTAAACTCTCCTTGATGTAAAGTATTGTTCGTTCTCTGTTTTAAACTCGGTCATCATTATAATTTCCGGTCATCATTATAATTAAAGTTGAGTGATATCATAATTAAAGTTGAGTAACATATTCTCGGATTCGTTCTGCGGCTTCCACACATTCAGCGAGGGAGGCAACCAAGGCCATTCGAATTCTTTTGTTACCAGGACCATTGGATCTACCCGTGGATGTTCGCGAAAGATAGCTTCCAGGGAGGACGATGACATTTTGCTGTTCTACAAGACCTTTTGCAAATTCTTCATCGGCAGTGGGGGTTTTAGCCCAANGGTAGAAGCCAGCATCCGGTCGGTCCACTTCCAGGACAGGTTTTAATATGGGTAATACGGCAGAAAATTTCTGTCGATATTTTTCTCNGTTCTCCGCAACGTGNGCTTCATCTGACCAAGCCGAAANGCTGGCGAGCTGGTTTGGGACCGACATGGCGCAACCGTGGTAAGTTCGGTATTTGAAAAATCGACTAATGATATCTGAGTCGCCTGCGATAAACCCCGATCGTAATCCGGGTAAGTTAGATCGTTTGGATAGNCTATGAAAAACCACGCAGCGTTTAAAATTATTTCTACCGATTNTTGCGCAGGTCTCTAATAAGCCGGTGGGTGGATTGGANTCATCAAAGTATATCTCTGAATANCATTCATCAGCGGCAATAATGAAANCGTGTTGGTCCGCTAGNGCTATGAGATCACTTAATAGCTTGTGNTCCATCACCGCACCCGTGGGATTGCCGGGGGAACAGATGAATAGTATTTGACAGCGATCCCATACCTGCTCGCTGATGTTTTCAAAATCAGGAATGAAATTATTTTCCGCTAAACAATCCAAATAATAGGGGTCGGCTCCCGCTAGCAAGGACGCCCCTTCATATATTTGGTAAAAGGGGTTTGGCATTAACACCAGAGGTTCTCTAGCGGTACGATCAATCATTGCTTGCGCAAAGGCAAAGAGAGCTTCACGAGTCCCGTTGACAGGCAGTACTTGTGTTTCGGGATCTATCGTGTCTGTTTTGAACCGTTGTTGAATCCATTGCGCTANACAGTCCCTTAGCTCAGGNAACCCTTTGGTTGTGGGATATTTTGATAATAAAGATAGATTGTCTACCAATGTCGTTTTGACAAATTCCGGTGCAGGATGTTTAGGCTCGCCGATAGAGAGTGCAATAGCTTTTTTTTCTGCAACGGTCACACCGGCAAATAGCGCAGCTAATTTTTCGAAGGGGTAAGAATGTAGTTTGTTTAAATCAGGATTCATTTTGTTGGGTCTGCATATTGGCAGTTATTCTTTCTGTGCTTTCTGAATTAAAGCTTTTTTATGCCGTATTTGATTGATTTAGTTCATCTAACTGTGTTCGGAGGCTTTCGCAAATTTTGTTGCATTGATCTGGATCTGTGATGGGTTTGTGATTCTCATCGGTGACAAAAAAAACATCCTCCACCCTTTCTCCCAAGGTAGCAATACGAGCATTGACTACAGAGAGGTTAAATTGAGCGAAAATTTGACCGATTCTGGCGAGCAGTCCGGGGACGTCCAAACCTTGGATTTCCACTACCGTGTAATTGTGATTAGCGGTATTCGTTATATTGGCTTGTGACTGAATATTAAAGTGCTTCAATTGCCGTGGTAATCGGCGTTCCACTATTTGGGGATACTGTGATGGGTCAGAGAGGGTNTTTTCCAGCGCTTCTTTAATCCNAGTGATTCTCTCGGGACTGTGACCAATAGGCGAGCCNTTTTCATCTAAAACGATATAGGTATCTAGACTGAAATTTTTCGATGAAGTGATAATACGCGCATCTACGATGGTAAGGCGGAGCTGGTCCAGTGTGGTCACTGTGGCGGCGAATAAATTAGATTGATCCTTGGTGTAAATGAATATCTGAGTGGCACCCTCAAATTTTAAGTCGGTGGTTTCGCGCATTAATACTAGGGGACGCTTTTCTGAGTCACTGTCACTAGGGGGGTTGTCACGAAGTATCGCCTCGCAATGCCAGGCGATATCGGCAGCAGATTCTCGGAGAAAGTATTCTTCGCCCAATTCGCTCCATATCTCCTCTACCTCTTCTATCTTAATCCCCACACGCCGCAAATAAATAAGTGCCATATCACGGGTATCATCAATCCATTCTTGTTTATTGACGGGATTGCCGAGCCCACGGCGTAATGCTCTTTTGGTCTCGGTGTAAAGTTGGCGCATCAGCGTCGCGCGCCAACCATTCCAGAGTGTGGGGTTTGTCGCGCAAATATCCGCAACAGTTAAAGCGTATAAATAATCCAATCGAATCTGATCACCCACTAGCTGAGCAAACTCATTGATGATATCGGGGTCGGAGAGATCTTTTTTCTGAGCAGTCATCGACATAAGGAGGTGGCTTCTGACGAGCCAGACGACTAGATGTGTGTCCCAAGCCCCTAGTCGCATTTGTTTACAAAAAGCTTCTGCATCAATGGCACCCAGTTCCGAGTGATCGCTCTTACGGCCTTTGCCGATGTCATGAAATAGACCCGCGATGTAGAGCAGCTCTATTTTTGGCAGGTTAGTGGCAACCTGATAGCCTATGGGGAATTGCTCTTGTAATTCTGGGCGTTGTAGGCGTCGCATATTTTGTACGACTAAAAGCGTATGTGCATCAACGGTATAAATATGGAATAGGTCATACTGCATTTGGCCGATAACTTCGCCGAATCGGGGGATATAGCGGCCAAGAACGCCGTAACGTTTCATCCGTTTAAGCTGTGCAAACACAGTTAGAGGAGCTCGCAATAGATCCATAAATAATGATGCATTGCGGGCATCTTCACGAAATTGGGTGTTGATGAGATGTCGGCTGTCACGTATCAGCCTAATTGTGAATGCCCTGATCCCTATTATGCTGGGGTTATGGGCCATTAAAACGAAAATTTCGAGTAAAGCCGAAGGGGTATCTTCAAATATGTGTTCATCGTTCACCTCGATGTAACCATTATGAACGTAAAAACGATCGTTGAGAGGGACGATGCTCGCTTCTTCATTCTCTCTAATGATGGCTTCATCAAAGTGTTGTAACAACACGTCGTTGAGTTCAGCAAGAGCCAGTGCCGTTCGATAATAGCGCTTCATGAACTGTTCAACTGCCAAAGACGATTCAGTATCTTTGTAGCCAAATTCTTCTGCTACTGCTCGCTGGTGGTCGAACAGGAGACGGTTTTCGTCTCTTCTCGTTAGCATGTGCAGTACGAATCGAACACGCCACAAAAAGCTTTGTCCTGCGTCGATAATGCTGTACTCATCCTCTGTTAGGAATCCGGGTTCTATTAAGTCGCGCAGAGACTTAACGTTAAAATGTCGCTTCGCCACCCAGCCAATCATTTGGATATCTCTCAATCCACCGGGGGCCGTTTTGATGTTGGGCTCTAAATTGTACTCGGTATTGTTGTTTTTAAAATGGCGGCTTTTTTGCTCATCCCACTTGGCTTGGAAAAAATCCTTTCCAGACCATATTTTTTCTGGGCCTACTAAGGGATTTAGTTTTTCTACTAGGGCCGCGGAACCGGCGATAGTGCGAGACTCCATTAAGTTTGTGGCGATCGTAATATCGTCCAAGGCCTGCTCGACACATTCTTCTATGGTGCGAACACTGTGTCCCACTTCCAAGCCTATGTCCCAAAGTAGAGTGAGAAACTGTTCGATCGAGTTTTTGCTTTGGTCTAGCGGTTCATTTCCTAACAAAATTAACAAATCTATATCAGACTGTGGGTGCAACTCACCGCGGCCGTAGCCTCCCACTGCCACCAAGCTAATAAGGTTGTCCTCTGGCCAATCCAGTTGCTGCCAAACCTTGAGCAATACTTGATCCATCAGCCAAGCGCGTTTTATCACTAGACGTTTGATGGATTCCTTTGCTTTAAAGCGACTGAAAAGAACTTCGTTGGCAGATGTTAGAAGTTTCTTTAGAGATGAAATAGTGTTTTCACCATCAGCGATTGCTTGGTCAAGTTTCGCCGGGTCAAACAATTCGGGATCCGGACCTAATTTAGCGAGGTGTAGGCTAGTCATGTTTAAAAAGATTCTTCGTTTCTTTTGGTTAGGACTTCGTGGCCGGTTTCAGTGACTAACAAAGTATGCTCAAATTGCGCTGACAGTTTTCGATCTTTGGTAACCACTGTCCACTCATCTGGCAGTACCTTTGTATGTCGCTTGCCGGCGTTAATCATAGGTTCAATGGTAAAGCACATGCCTGGCTCAAGGACTTCTTTGGTACCCGGTGTGCCATAGTGCAGCACTTGGGGATCCTCGTGGAACCCCTCACCGATACCGTGGCCACAATATTCACGCACTACCGAAAAGCGATTTCCTTCTGCATGTGTTTGGATTGTGTGACCGATGTTGCCGAGGTGAACTCCGGGTTTTACCATTGCGATGCCTTTGTAAAGGCATTCTTCAGCTATCTTAACTAGGCGTTCAGCAAGCACGGAGGGTTTGCCCACAAAAAACATTTTGCTGGTATCACCGTGAAATCCATCTTTAATTACGGTGATATCGATATTGATAATGTCACCTTTTTTCAATATTTTGTCATCGCTGGGAATGCCATGACAGATAACATGGTTGACTGAAGTACAGATTGACTTTGGGAAACCATGATAATCTAAGCAAGCAGTAATGGCGTTTTGATGATTGGTAATGTAATCGTGACAAATTCGGTCGATCTCGCCTGTGGAAATCCCCGGTTTTACATATTCTTCAATATATTCAAGAACCTCTGCGGCCAATCGGCCGGCGACGCGCATTTTGTCGATTTCATCGGGCGTTTTGAAAGTAATCGCCATAGTTAACTACATCCTAATTTAACAGCCCGTTTCAGGCTTCAAATAATGTTCTGGAGGGTTTTACTCAACATATAGTGTAATACGAGTCATATTTTTATGAACTAGAGTTTATGAACTAGAGTTTATGAACTAATGTTTTTTGAGGCACTTGCGACAGTAGTTTAGCAGTGGCTTGTTGAAAATGGTGCTATATGGTATAAAGCGCCGCGCATTATGGCAAACCTAATACAGTGCTACTAGAACAATTGCTATTTTCTAGGGAAAAGCCCACAAAATGGCGGGTAATATTAGATTTGCGCTAAGCGAAATTGCACAATAAATCCGCACATATATCGTCACGTAACTTTGGGTGCTTGTAAGTCTCTGATTGTATTTGTTTTATCACTATACGGCTAGTTGTTATGATGCTTTGGGTGAATTCTACCTAGAGTGCTTAGCTACAAGAGTGGTGAACAGCTGTTTATAGAGAGCTGCCAGGTTAAGTTATGGGATATATGGAGGCCCAACCCAGACAATTAGGAGTCTACAATGGCAAATGTTTCTATGCGAGACATGCTGAAAGCGGGTGTTCACTTTGGACACCAAACTCGTTACTGGAATCCAAAGATGCAAACTTACATCTTTGGTGCGCGTAACAAAATTCATATTATTAATCTTGAAAAAACCGTTCCCCTATTCAATGACGCATTAACCTTTGTTAATGGTCTTGCCACCAAGAAAAATAAATTACTTTTCGTCGGTACCAAGCGAGCAGCAGGCAAAATAATTGCAGAAGAAGCCACTCGTTGTGGTATGCCTTACGTTGACCATCGCTGGTTAGGAGGCATGCTTACTAATTGGAAAACAATCCGCCAATCTATCCATCGCCTGAAAGAGCTGGAAGTACAAAGTACGGACGGTACTTTTGATAAGCTGACAAAAAAAGAAGCGCTTGGACGCACCCGAGAA
The DNA here is from genome assembly GCA_016765265.1 of Pseudomonadales bacterium. Lineage (GTDB taxonomy): Bacteria > Pseudomonadota > Gammaproteobacteria > Pseudomonadales > DC-out160 > DC-out160. Next base: position 10,559 of record JAESQG010000215.1, read on the forward strand.
AGGGATAAGCTCGAGCGTAGTCTGGGTGGGATTAAAGATATGGGCGGATTGCCCGATGCCATTTTCGTTATTGATGTAGAGCACGAAAGGATTGCCATACAGGAAGCAAACAAGTTAGGCATTCCGGTTATTGGCATTATTGATACTAATAGCTCGCCTGACGGTGTTGATTATCCGGTTCCTGGAAATGATGATGCGATTCGTGCAATTCAGCTTTATGTCAAAGCATTTGCTGATTCCGTTCTTGAAGGCAAAGAGTATTTAGCAGCCCAAAGTGGCGGTGCTAAAGAAGCTGACGGATTTGTTGAAGTAGAAACCAATCCTGCAGAAACCAGCCCTGTAGAAACAAGCCCTGTAGAAAAGGCAACAAGTGTAGCCGCAGTCCAAGCACCGAAAGCCGCAGAACCTAAAATCGAAGAACCGAAAACCGCAGAAGTGAAAGCCGAAGAACCGAAAACGGAAGAACCGAAAACCGAAGAAGTGAAAGAAGTGAAAGAAGGTTAAATTTGGTTTGATTGTTTGGTTGTTAGGTTGAAAGAAGGCTCAAAAATTGTAAAACCTATTTAAGTGAGGTGACGAGATGGCTGTTACGGCGGCACTGGTAAAAGAACTCCGAGAGCGCACGGGCTTAGGCATGATGGATTGTAAAAAAGCACTGGTGGAAACGGATGGTGATATTGAAATAGCTATTGATAATTTGCGTAAATCAGGTCAAGCAAAAGCAGCAAAGAAAGCGGGCCGTGTTGCGGCAGAGGGTGCAGTGGTTGTTAAAGTTGATGGTGACTTTGGTGTTATGGTTGAAATTAACAGTGAAACTGACTTTGTCGCCAGAGATGACAACTTCATTAATTTTACCAGCATGGTCGTTCAACGTATGGTTGATGAGCGCGAGACTGATATCGAAAAAATTATGGCATTGCCTGCAGAAAAAGGGGGAGAAGCTTCAATTGAAACTACTCGCCAGGCTCTAGTACAAAAGATAGGCGAGAACATTCAAGTTCGCCGAGCGACTAGTCTTTCAGCCTCCGTGGTTGGTTCCTATGTGCACGGTGGAAGGATTGGTGTCTTAACGGCTCTAACGGGTGGTACTGACGAAATTGCTCGCGATGTGGCCATGCACGTTGCCGCAGCAAATCCTGAAGTGGTTAAACCTGAAGATGTTCCTGCAGCTCTTCAAGCTAAGGAAAAAGAGATTTTTGCTGAACAAGCTCGACAATCCGGCAAGCCTGAAGAGATCGTTGAGAAAATGATTGTCGGTCGTATGAAGAAGTTTTTAGCGGAAGTGAGTTTGGTGGAGCAGGTATTTGTCAAAGATCCTGATACCAAGGTCGGTGCTTTTGTGAAGAAGGCTGGCGGTGAAATACAATCTTTTGTTCGCTTTGAGTTGGGCGACGGTGTTGAAAAAGAGGAATCTGATTTTGCTGCTGAAGTTTTAGCTCAAGCTAAAGGCTAGACAGAGCAGCAAAATTTAGTAATATTTAGAATAGACCCTCATGCTCTTGTATGAGGGTCTATTCTTATCTGAGCATAAAATACTGCAATTCAACTTCAATCATTAAATATCCAGGAGATATTCTCCATGCCAGAAGCCGATAGACAGCCTAAATTCAAGCGAATATTACTCAAGTTAAGCGGCGAAGCGCTAATGGGCGAGGAACATTTTGGTATTGATCCTAAAGTGATGGATCGTATGGCGCTTGAAATTGGCCAACTCGTGGGTATTGGCGTGGAAGTGGGTCTAGTCATCGGAGGGGGCAATTTGTTCCGAGGTGCGGCGCTTCAGGAGGCGGGGTTAGATCGAGTCGTCGGCGATCATATGGGAATGCTGGCAACGGTAATGAATGGTCTTGCCATGAGAGATGTGTTGGTTCGCTCCAACATTGCCACAAGATTGATGTCTGCTATTCAAATGAACGGTGTGGTTGATCATTATGATCGACTTAAGGCCACTCGTTATTTGGACGCCGGAGAGGTGGTTATATTCGCGGCAGGAACGGGTAATCCCTTTTTTACTACGGATTCTGCTGCTTGTCTGAGAGGCATTGAAATTGGCGCAGAGGTCGTGTTAAAGGCCACCAAGGTTGACGGTATTTATGACTCTGATCCCGTTAAAAACCCTAATGCTATAAAATACGACTCCCTCACTTTNGATGAAGTGCTCGATAAAAAATTAGGTGTTATGGATTTGACTGCTATCTGCTTGTGTCGAGATCATGGAATGCCCATNAGGGTGTTTAATATGAATCAGACGGGTGCGTTACTGAATATAATTGTGGGTGGAGAAGACGGTACTATTGTGACGGCTTAGTCCCTTTCGAATAGATAGCAAACAGAATAAAGTAGAATCTATCCTTTGATGTGGGTGTTAGCTGAAACAGAACGTTGATACACTGTACTTAAGTTGATATTGGACACTAAATAGNGGGATGTTCCAGGTAATTGTTTTATAGAGATTCGTGTTTTAAGGATTCCGGTTTAAAGGTTCTTGTTTTAAAGATTCTTGAGAGGAGATTGTTGTGATAGATGAAATAAAAAAAGATGCTGAAATTCNAATGAAAAAGTCATTGGATTCACTGGCCGTGGCATTCAGCAAGGTGAGAACCGGTCGAGCACATCCTAGCTTGTTAGACGGGGTTTTTATTTCATACTTCGANACCCCTACTCCTCTGAAGCAATTGGCCAATATCGGTGTTGAAGAAGGNCGCACCCTAACCGTNGTTCCTTGGGAAAAACCGCTTATCCCAGTCATTGAAAANGCGATAATGGCGGCTAATCTTGGGCTTAATCCTTCATCTACTGGGGAAATCATTCGTATCCCCTTGCCTGCTCTGACTGAAGAGACTCGACGTGACTTTATCAAGGTGGTTCGGGCGGATGCCGAATCTGCNCGTGTTTCCGTTCGGAGTATTCGCCGAGATGCGAATACTGATATGAAAGAGTTACTAAAAGAAAAAGAAATCAGCGAAGATGAAGAGCGGCATGGTGAAGAGGGGATTCAAAAGCTCACAGATAAGTATGTCGGTATCATAGACAAGGAATTGGCGCAAAAAGAAACCGATTTAATGGAAGTGTAGAGCCCCTTTTTATTTGCTTATGTTTGAATTTATGTTCGTAGTCGTGGGTTAATGTGAATAATAAAAATTCAGTTGCACCTGATTTAGATTCTTTGGCAGGCGAGACTCCGAGACATATTGCGGTCATCATGGATGGCAATAATCGTTGGGCTAAAGAGCGAGGTCTGCCTGGTGGCGAAGGCCATAGAGCCGGCGCGGAGACTGTTCGCTCTAGCATTCAGACCTGTGCCAAATTGGGGGTTGAAGTCCTTACAGTCTTTGCTTTTAGCAGTGAAAACTGGCGTCGACCAGAGGATGAAGTAGACGGCTTAATGGTTCTCTTTCTTGAGTCTTTGCAGCAAGAGATAGATGAGCTGGATGCAGAAGGTGTTCAGATTCGTTTTATAGGAGATCTGTCGCGATTTTCTGTTCAGCTGCAAGCTCANATGAAGGAGTCAGTAAAGAGGACAGAGAACAACCATGCATTAGTGTTTGCGGTGGCAGTCAATTATGGTGGTCAGTGGGATATTGCTAATGCTGCTCAAGAAATTGCAAAAAAAGTAGAGCAGAAACGACTAAAAGCAGATCAGGTGACGGAATCTTTGTTTGCCGAATATATGAGTTTAGGGGATTTGCCGCCACCTGACTTGTGTATTCGCACTGGTGGTGACAGCCGCATCAGTAATTTTTTATTGTGGCAACTGGCTTATGCCGAGCTGTATTTTACAGAGTGTTATTGGCCCGACTTTTCAGCCGATCAGCTCTCAGCCGCGATAGTCGAATATCAACGGCGTCAAAGACGGTTTGGGCGCACAGCAGAACAAGTTGAAGCGAATATGTCTGCGAAGGATTCTTCCGCATGTTGAGACAACGGATAATTACGGCAATAATTCTCGTACCTCTTGTTTTAGGTGCCATATTTTTACTGCCCTCGACGGGNTTTGCCCTGGTAATGGCGGCAGTTATTCTTATTGGTGCGTGGGAGTGGGGTAACATGATGGGGTTGGAGGAATACCACCATCGCTTGGCCTACTGTGTAGTCATTGCCGTGGCCATTGTTGTTTGTCACTACCTCCCAGCTCCTTTGACTTATGGTATAGCCGTTATTTGGTGGTCTATTNCTTTTAAGTGGGTAGTTAGTTATCCGAAAAATGAAGACCGCTGGGGAAATCCTAAAGTATTGGGATTGATGGGTATTGTGGTATTAAGTCCTGCTTGGAGGGCGCTAGTGGATATTCAGGCGCTGGAAGACGGTCCTTTGGTTTTACTCTTTGTGATGGGCTTGGTATGGGCGGCTGATACGGGCGCTTATTTTGCCGGACGACAATGGGGTAACCGTAAGCTNGCACCTGAAGTGAGTCCTGGAAAGTCCATCGCTGGATTGCTTGGGGGGTTGGTGAGTTCTTTGATTCTTGCCTCTATTGTTTTGATGACTTGGGATATGTCCGTTGGTTCTGCTCCATTTTTGTTGTTGGTGTTAATTACGGTGTTGTTTTCTGTGTTAGGTGATTNGTTGGAGAGTATGGTCAAACGTCACCGTGGCATCAAGGATAGCAGTAATATTCTTCCCGGCCACGGTGGTATATTGGATAGAGTTGACAGCCTGACTGCTGCCTTACCTATCTACGCAACCGGTTTGTTAATGGCGGGTGCCATCTAGTGTCTTNTCTATTTATTTTGGGTGTATTAAATGACAGGCTTTANGGGTAGTGAGCCGATAGGAGTGACNGTTCTAGGGTCCACGGGCTCTGTGGGTGTCAATACCCTTGATGTGATAGCTCGTCATCCTGATCGTTATCGTGTTCACGCCATTACCGCACACACCAACGTGGAGTTGCTCGCCGAGCAGTGTGAGAAATACAAACCTAGATTTGCTGTTCTTTCAGGGGCGGGGGATTGGAAGGCTTTGCGGAACAAATTGGCCGAGCGTAAGTCAGAAGGTAAGTTGATAACAGAAGTGCTGGTGGGGACGGACGGATTAGAGCAAGCGGCTGTAGATTCTGATGCTCCCATTGTAATGGCAGCGATTGTGGGAGCTGCGGGTTTGATACCCACTCTGGCGGCGGTGCAACAAGGCAAGAAAGTGTTGCTTGCTAATAAAGAGTCCTTGGTGATGACAGGTGCTCTTATGATGGGAGAGATGAGGAAAAACAAGGCTCAACTTATTCCTATTGACAGTGAACACAACGCAATTTTCCAATGCTTGCCCCATGGTTTTTTGAGTTCGGATTCAAGCTTACAGCAAAGGGGCATAAGAAAACTGTTACTCACGGGTTCTGGCGGGCCGTTTAGAACAGTGCCCACCGAGGCGATGAGGGATAAGACTCCCGATGAGGCCTGTAACCATCCTAACTGGGAAATGGGGCGAAAGATTTCGGTGGATTCAGCCACCATGATGAATAAGGGTTTGGAGTTTATTGAAGCCTGTTGGATGTTCGATGTGGCTCCTCATCAAATTCAAGTGGTCATACATCCTCAGAGTATTATCCATTCGATGGTTGAGTACGTGGACGGATCGATTATTGCTCAGTTAGGGAATCCCGATATGCGTATTCCTATCGCTTACGGATTATCTTGGCCGGAGCGAATAGAGTCGGGTGTAGATTTTTTGGACTTGGTACAAACCGCGAGGCTGGATTTCGAAGCGCCAGAATATGATCGGTTTCCTTGCCTGAAGTTAGCGCAAGATGCGATGGAACAAGGCGGCACAGCGCCTGCGATACTTAATGCGGCCAATGAAATAGGGGTCCAGGCTTTTTTAGAGCACCAAATTAAATTTACTGATATTCACGTCGTCATAGAGAAAGTGTTAGAAAGAACTATAAAGAATAGTGAAATAGAAAATATCGATCGATTGGAAACGGTGATGATGGCGGACAAATTAGCACGGGTTTATGCGGATGAGGTTGTCGCTAAATTCTAGTCTAAAGTTAGAGGAATAAGATACTTTCGATCTGAAGTTTGAGGGTTAGCATGGAATTTATACAAACTCTAATATCATTTATTGTTGCGCTAGGCGTGCTTGTTACCGTACACGAATTTGGGCATTTTTGGGTCGCGAGAAAATGCGGCGTTAAGGTGCTACGGTTTTCCGTTGGTTTTGGCAGTCCATTACTTAAATGGAAGGACCGTCACGGTACAGAATTTTGGATAGCCGCGATTCCCTTGGGAGGGTATGTCAAAATGCTTGATTCGCGNGAAGGNGAGGTGCCTCCTGAGCTAGTGGATCAAGAGTTCAANCAAAAGCCCGTTGCCCAACGTATTGCTATTTTCGCGGCGGGTCCGCTTATCAATCTTTTCTTCGCGGTTTTCCTCTATTGGGCAATGTTTGTTAACGGTGTTGCTACCATGGCGCCCGTTATTGGCAAATTAGAGATGGACTCCCAAGTGGCGCTTGCCGGATTGGAATCTGGTGACGAGATTTTGATGGTTGATGGGTCGGAGACCGTTGATTGGGAAGCCGTGAATTTTGCACTTATATCCAGAATAGGTGATACCGGTCAGATTCGATTTACGGTGAAATCAGCAGAATCTAACCTGTCGATGGAAAAATCCCTGGAAGTCACCGACTTTTTAGTGCATCAAGATAAAATAGCGCCGATGGAAGAGCTTGGCCTAACCGTGTACCGTCCCGATATACCGCCACTTATTGGTGATGTAACCAATGACGGTGCGGCTAAGCGAGACGGATTGAAGCCCGGAGATCTCGTCCTATCAGTGAATGATATTGAAGTTGTTTATTGGGGTGAATGGGTTGATGTGGTCAGAGCAAACCCAGAAAAAATGATGCAAGTGATGGTAGAGCGAGATGGGTTACAGGAGTTGATCGAGTTAACGCCAGCCAATCACAAGAGTGATGATGGCAAGACAATCGGATTAATAGGCGCCGTGGCAGAACCCGTACCATGGCCGCCGGAGGAGTACCGTCGAACACTACAGTATTCACTAATTGGCGCTTGGGCTCCAGCAGCAGAGAAGGCCTGGACGAGGATTAGCCTGACACTCGTCACCATTTGGAAAATGTTAGGAGGTGACATTTCCGTAGACAATCTAAGTGGGCCCATTACTATTGCCAAGGTGGCAGGTGATACGGCTAGCTATGGATTGGAACCTTTTTTGAATTTCCTGGCCTACTTAAGCATAAGCTTAGGGATACTGAATTTGTTACCTATCCCCATCCTTGATGGTGGCCATATAGTTTTTGCAATGGCAGAAATTGTCAGAGGCAAACCCCTGTCAGAAAGGGTGCAACAGGCAGGTTTGAGTATTGGTTTAAGCTTGTTGGCGGCTTTTATGCTATTGGCATTTTATAACGACATTACTCGACTCATTCAATAGAGATTAAATATAGGGTTTTATTTGGGGCATGGCCTTTTAAATTGGTCAATTTGGCACTAAAGTGCTGAGGTTTCTAGGTATAATTAGCAGCCATTAGGGACGGAGGACTTATTGTTTTCTTGCTCCCTAGTAACTGGACTATCATCATTTTAAGAATGGAATACATGAAGCGACCTATCATTCGTCTCAGCCTCATTTTAATTTTTTTCTCCCAAGTCACCATTGCAGACTCCTTTGTCGTCTCTGATATTCGTATCGATGGCTTGCAACGCTTGTCTGCACGGTCCGCGTTTAGCGCATTGCCCATTGATGTGGGGGATGAGGTTGATGAGACTCTTGTTGCTGGCTCCATCAAAGCGCTGTTTAAAACGGGCAATTACCGTGACATTAAAGTTGAGAGAGAGGGCGACGTGTTAGTGTATATCGTCAGTGAGCGGCCCTCCATCAGCAGTATTGAGTTGGATGGGAATAAGTCGATAGATTCGGATAGTTTGCTAGAAGGGTTGTCTCAATCAGGCTTAGAGGAGGGTAGTGTCTTTCAGCGAGCGACCTTAGAGCGTGTTAAATTAGAGCTTGAACGGCAGTATATTGCGCAAGGACGTTATGGCGCGCGTGTTGATATCACTGTGACGCCTCAGCCCCGAAATCGGGTAATTCTACAAATTGAGATTTATGAGGGCGAGGTTGCCTCCATCAAACACGTCAATATAGTTGGCAATCAAGTTTATAGCGATGAAATACTTCAGGATCTTTTTGAACTAAAAGTGACTCACTTTTGGTCTTTCTTTTAAGGTGATGACAAGTATGCAAGAGAGAAGTTTTCAGGGGATCTAGAAAATCTGCGTTCTTATTATATGGATCGGGGCTACATCAATTTCACTATTGAGTCCACTCAAGTTTCAGTCACCCCAGACAAAGAGCACGTCTATATAACGGTTAATGTGACTGAGGGTGAAAAATTTACTGTAGAGGATGTACAGCTTGCTGGCGAAATCCCCATTCCCGAAGATTTAATGCGGGCCATGCTCATCGTAAAGGAAGATCAGACATTTTCACGCCAACTAGTAACCTTTACTGAAAATTTGATTAGTAAACGCTTGGGCAACGAAGGTTACACCTTTGCTGAAGTTAATGGTGTTCCTGAAGTGGATAATGATACGAAAACTGTGAAAATCACTTTTTTCGTGAATCCAGGTAAGCGTGTTTATGTCCGTCGGATTAGTTTTAGCGGCAATGAAAAAACTTCCGATGAAGTGTTACGGCGCGAAATGCGGCAAATGGAAGGCGCCTGGGCATCTGGGCAAAAGATTGAGTTGTCGAAAGTGCGACTGGAACGCTTAGGCTTTTTTAAAGGTGTGAATATGAGTATGCCTAAAGTTCCCGGTACAGATGATCAAGTAGATATTGACTTCACTGTTGAGGAGCAAGCATCGGGTTCCATCGGGGCGAGCCTAGGTTATCAAGACGGGACAGGTTTGGTTTTTGGTGCTAACGTCAGTCAGAATAACTTTTTAGGAACAGGGAATCAGGTTTCATTTGCAATCAATCGCACAGATATTCGTAATAGTTATAACTTTTCCTATGTGAACCCTTATTACACTGTGGACGGTGTAAGCCGAGGGTTTAGCCTGTTTTTCCAAGAAACCGACTTTTCTGGTAGCAGTAGTGTGAGTAGTTATCAGACTGATGCCTACGGTGCCTCGATCCGATTCGGCTATCCGATTAACGAGAATGAAAGACTCAATTTTGCTTTTGGATTTGATAATACGACTATTTTTGCCGCTGACACTAGTGCGGTTGAGATTCGGGAGTTTGTAGACTATCAACGAGACCAATGCTTTATTGATAACGTTGATCCTCGTGATGTCGACGACCCAGCAGATGATTTTAACGGGGTACCGTTCAATGAAGAATTTGATGTATTGGTGTTTAATGATGATGGCAGCATAAAAGTAGATTGTAATTTGCGTAGGAATGCGGATTTTATAACAGATGAGAATCTTATAACAGATGAGGATCGTATAAGAAGAACAGATGCCGGCATTCAGTCAAGACACTTCACTAACTACACTGTTACTGGTTCATGGAATCGGAGTACGCTTAACCGAGGATTGCTCGCCAATCGTGGTGCGTCTCAAAGGCTAGCATTAGAGCTCTCTGTACCCGGAAGCGATTTGGAATACTATAAAGTAACTTACCAAGCGCAACGCTATTTTAAAGTCTCTAGTGAGTGGACGTTACGCTTTAGGACTGAACTAGGTTACGGCGACGGCTATAGTGATACAGGTAGATTGCCATTTTATAAGCACTACTTTGCCGGAGGATTCGGTTCAGTTCGCGGTTACAGTGATCGCAGTTTAGGGCCTGATGATTCCTCTGGTAGCTTGCGCGCATTTGGTGGTAACCTACTTACCGAAGGCAGTGTTGAGCTCATCTTTCCTGCGCCTTTCGTCAAAGATCGACGTTCCGTGCGAACGGCTTTTTACATCGATGGGGGTAATGTATTTGATACAAATCGCACCGATGAAGAGGGCCTTGATTTGGAGCTCAGTGAAATACGATATTCTGTGGGAGTGGGGTTGACTTGGATAACGGGAGTTGGGCCATTGACGTTCAATTATTCCAGAGCATTTAATCATTCGCCAGATGACAGAACGCGAGGTTTTAACTTCTCCCTAGGGCAAACCTTTTAAAGGGCCGCTTGGTGAAAAACGTTTTGGATCAAGCTAATTAAAAACAATCAATAGCTCACTTTAAATAGTAGGAAAAACTGTGGAATATATTATTCGATACACCGCTGCTTTTATTCTCGTACTCGTCACCCACACCAGTTTTGCGGCAAAGATTGCTGTAGTTGAGCCTTTAGAAGCCATCGCCAATTCTGATCAGGGTCAAGCAGAGCAAGATAAAATGAAGGCTGTGTTGTCCAAGGAAGAAAGCAAAGGCATTGCGATGCAGCAAGAATTAAAATCATTGATGGAAAGATATCAAAAGGATTCCGCAGTGATGAGTGCAGAAAGCGTTCGTGACTTGGAAAATAATATTGAAGAGAAACAGATGGATATAAAGTTTCTTTCACAAAAATTACAAAAGCGTGTGCAGGACAGTAGCAAAGAGATCATCAATAGGTTACGTCCCGGTTTCCAGCAAGCACTGAAAAACGTGGTGGAAAGCGAAAAATTCGATATTATTATTCAGCGCCAGGTGGTGTTAGATCTTGGTACAAGTATCGACATTACCACTATGGTGACTGAAGAGATGAACAAGAAAGCCGAATCAGCGAAATAACGTGGATTTACAGTGACTGCCAATAAGTTGAGAGATACTCAGATAACATTAACTTTGGCAGACATCGCCAAAATTATTACTGCGGAATTAAGAGGGAACGGGTCAACAATCATTTCAGGGTTAGCCACCTTGACGAATGCAAAAGCAGGGCAAGTTAGTTTTTTGGCCAATAAGACATATAAACGTCTATTGTCTGGTACTCAAGCATCCGCAGTGATAGTGAGTGAAGACCATATAGCGGATTCCCCAACTGATGTTTTGATTTGCCCAGACCCCTACTTGGCCTACGCAAAGCTGTCTCATCACTTTGATCAAACGCCTCTTCCGGCCCCGGGGGTTCATCCCACTGCAAGCGTGCATGAGTCTGTGATTTTAGGTGACGGTGTTTGTATTGGTCCCTACGCAGTGGTACAGCAAGGTGTTTCCCTTGGTAAGAATGTGGTGATTGGNCCAGCTTGTGTTGTTGAAGGCTTTGTGACCATTGGAGATGATAGTCTCCTTCATCCAAATGTGACCGTTTACCACCATGTTGTCATAGGAATGAGNGCCAATATCCACAGTGGTGCGGTGATCGGCTCAGACGGTTTCGGGTTTGCTAATAACAAAGGCGTCTGGCATAAAATCGCACAGCTTGGCTCCGTTCGCATTGGTAACGATGTGGAAATTGGCGGGAGTACCACTATAGACCGGGGTGCGCTGGACGACACTGTTATAGGCGACGGTGTTATTATAGATAATCAAGTTCAAATAGCTCACAACGTAAAACTCGGAAATCATACCGCGATAGCTGCCTGCTCAGGTGTATCGGGCAGTACAGCCATCGGGCAATACTGCACTGTAGCTGGAGCCGTTGGAATTGCAGGGCATTTAGATATCTGTGATGGNGTGCAGATAGGCATGGGTGGGCAAGTGACGAATTCTATCACTGAGCCTGGAACTTATGCTTCTGGGACGGGGCTGATGCCCATCGATTTGTGGCGTCGTAATGCGGTGAGGTTTCGCCGGTTAAATGAGTTGTATCGCCGTTTTGTAGTGGTAGAACGTAAAACGTAAAACGTAACAATCCTGTTAAAACGCCTTGTATCGATCACTAATAATAAAGGGATAGTGATAGAAACTTTTAGAAGGCGCAGAAACGCTTAATAGGCCAAAAAAACAGTAGAGTTTATTTTAGTTATAGGTTTTGTGTTGCGGGATGACCGTTAAGTCCGGCGTACAGAGAGTGGCAATCTTTTAGGTTCTGCTCATAAAAGCACCTTTCGTTACAAATCAGCCGATTTTAGGGCCTGACTTCAAGTAGACTTGGGAGTATTGTACGCCCCTGATTAGTCACTCGATTTGCTATGGGGANGTATCACCATGATGGATATTGCTGAAATACAAGAATACCTGCCGCACCGGTATCCTTTTTTGTTTATAGATCGTGTCACTGAAATAGAGCTCGGTAAGTATTTGTGTGGCTATAAAAACGTCAGTATTAATGAGCCTTTTTTTCAAGGGCATTTCCCTCAAAAGCCTATTATGCCGGGCGTTCTTATCGTTGAAGCTTTGGCGCAAGCTTGTGGTGTATTAGGCTTTAAAACGATAGGTAAATCACCTGAAGGTGGAACTATCTATGTCTTGGTGGGTACCGATAAAATGCGGTTTCGTCGACCCGTTATTCCCGGCGATCAGTTAAAGTTGGAAGTGAGTGTACTGAAAGAAAAGCGAGGGATATGGAAGTTTGATTGTAAAGCTAGTGTTGATGGCGAAATCGTCACAAGAGTTGAATTAACCGTTGCCGAAAGTAAGGTGTGATTTGATTCATTCCACTGCCATTATTGATAAAAAAGCGGACCTTGCTAGTGATGTAGAGATTGGTCCCTATTCTATCATAGGGCCGGATGTACAAATTGATTCCGGCACCGTTGTTGCCTCCCATGTGGTCCTCAAAGGACCTACAACCATGGNCAAAAATAATAAAATATATCAATTTTCATCAGTTGGTGAAGATTGTCAGGACATGAAATACGGCGGCGAAGCCACGCGCCTAGAGATTGGTGACGGTAATACGATTAGGGAGTTTGTAACTCTTCATCGAGGGACAATTCAGGACCGTGGCGTCACAACCATTGGGAATAATAATTTATTCATGGCCTATGTTCATNTAGGNCATGATTNTCTAGTAGGCAANGATATNATATTTGCNAACAATGCCACTTTAGCAGGACACGTAANCGTGGGTGATGGTGCGATANTGGGNGGNTTTNCCGGCGTGCATCAGTTTTGTCAGGTAGGAGCCTTCAGTATGGCGGCNATGTTTTCTGCTATCAATAAAGATGTNCCTGCTTTTGTTATGGTNCGGGGTAATATGGCCANGGCTNANGGCATGAATTTTGTTGGNATGAAGCGNCGAGGCTATTCNAAAGNANTGATCAANAATCTCCGTAGTGCCTATCGTATTGTGTATCGCCAAGGCTTGACGATTGCCGAGGCAAAAGTTCAATTAAAGTCCTTGGAACAAAGCGATGAACTAACATTGTTCATCGACTCTTTGGAGTCCTCCCAGCGCGGTATCACGCGATAGACCATCTATTATTATTAAAGTTAAGCTCATCTATTATTATAGTTAAGCTCATCACATTTGACGGGTAAAACTCTCTGGCGGTCCAGTGGCTTGGGCGCGTATACTAGATGTTAGTTGAGTCACTACTAAGGTATAGCTCTCGCATGGTTTCAGCATCATCNGATAATTCCAATTCAAGCTCCAAATTCGGTTCCGGTGAAGANACGTTAATCGCCATCGTTGCGGGTGAAATATCGGGCGATACTTTGGGNGCGGGTTTGATTCGACAGATAAAAAAAACCCTTCCCGATGCTGAATTTATAGGCATAGGNGGCACACAGATGATTGCTCANGGATTTGAGAGTCTTTATCCCATGGAGCGCCTGTCAGTAATGGGTATTGTGGAAGTGCTGGGCCGGCTAAAAGAACTGCTCAAAATTCGAAAGGACTTAGGGCGGACATTAATCAACAGAAAGCCCGATATCTTTGTGGGCATTGATTCCCCTGATTTTACTTTAGATTTAGAAAAAAACCTGCATCAAGCGGGTATTGCGACAGTTCACTATGTCAGTCCTTCCGTGTGGGCGTGGCGCCAATGGCGGGTGAAGAAAATAAAAAAAGCCGTTGATTTAATGTTGACGCTATTACCTTTTGAAAACCAGTTTTATCAGAAGCATTCGGTACCCGTGACTTTTGTAGGTCACCCGTTGGCAGATGAAGTCCCCTTGGGTGTCGATTCCGACAAAGCCAAATCTGATTTTGGTTTTCAACCGCAGGATAGCGTGGTGGCTGTGTTACCCGGTAGTCGTGGCGGCGAGATAAGATATATTGGGCCGATGTTTATTGAGGTTATGGGGTGGCTGCACCAACAGCGGCCTGATTTAAAGTTTATTGTTCCTTTAGCAAATTATGCACGGCGCGTTCAATTCGAGAAATTGCTGGATCAGGCTGGTGCAAGGGGGCTACCTATTACACTGATAGATGGTCGGTCAAGGGAGGTGATGGCATCCGCTGACGTGGTGTTATTGGCATCGGGCACCGCCACCCTGGAGGCGCTTCTGTTGAAAAAGCCTATGGTCGTGGCCTATAAGTGGAGCAGGATTACCCACGCGATAATTGCACCTTTGGTCANGACTAAGTACATCTCTCTGCCAAACTTGTTGGCGGGGGAGGCGTTGGTACCGGAGTATATACAAGAGCAAGCGACCTTGGAGCAAGTGGGGCCTGCTGTGTTAAAGAGATTAAACCCAGAAGCCAAAGCACTATTAGAGAAACGGTTTACTGAAATTCATCAACAGCTAAGGCAAGAGGCTGATCAGAAAGCGGCTGATGCTGTGTTGGGTTTATTGAACAAGCAGNTAACTGTCTATTGAAAGAGAATGTAATGCCTATGAGCGAGCATACCGGNTTTGATAATATTGTATTGACTGTAGGTGTTGATGAAGTAGGTCGAGGACCTTTAGCGGGTGCCGTTGTGGCGGCNGCAGTGATTCTTGATCCGGAGCAGGCTATTGAGGGATTAGCCGATTCAAAAAAAATATCAGAAAAAAAACGTGAACGACTTTCTGAAGAAATTAAATTGAAAGCGACGGCGTGGGCTTTGGGTAGAGCAGAAGTAGAGGAAATCGATACCCTTAATATTTTACAAGCGAGCTTGTTGGCCATGCAGCGAGCTGTTGAGGCTCTGTCAGTTAAACCGGAATTTGCTTTGATTGATGGAAACCGCTGCCCTCAACTGGATTGTCCCGCNGAATCAGTGATTAAAGGTGACAGTAAAATACCNGCTATTAGTGCCGCGTCCATCATTGCTAAAGTAGCCAGAGATCGTGAGATGGTGACCTTAGATAAACAATATCCTGGCTACGGTCTCGCCAAGCACAAAGGCTATCCCACCAAAGCACATATACAAGCATTAAAAGAGCTCGGTGTTACGGATATCCATCGACGATCCTATGCACCGGTTCGTCAATTAATCGATATTAAAAAATAGATATTAAAAAATAGATATTAAAAAAATCGGTATTAAAAAAATCGGTATTAAAAAAATGGAGACTGAGAAAATGGAGATGAACACATAGCGATGTCTGCCCAGTTTGTACATTTAAGACTGCATTCTGAGTATTCCTTGGTAGATGGCTTGGTTCGTCTAAAACCGCTAGTTAAAACGGTTGCGTCAATGGGAATGCCAGCTGTTGCGGTAACCGATGAAACAAATTTATTTGCGCTCATTAAATTTCAACGAGCTGCCGTGGGCGCCGGCATCAAACCCATCTACGGTGCCGATCTTTGGCTGCAGCAAAAAGATACCGCTCTCGCCCCCACTCGACTGACAGTGCTCGCGCAAAATAAAGACGGGTATCGTAATCTGACTGAGTTGGTGTCAGATGCCTATTTAAAAGGTCAACATCTGGGTAAAGCATTAGTAAAACGGCAGTGGTTGGCAGATAGGAACAAGGGCCTTATTGTCCTTTCTGGTGGTAAAGACGGCGAAATAGGTAAAGCGTTGCTGGAAAACCGCAAAGATGAGGCCTCCGAGTTACTACAAGAATGGCTTGATGTCTTTGGGAATAGATTTTATATAGAACTGCAGCGCACGGGCCGATCCGGCGACGAGAATTGTCTTCATTTATCAATTGATCTTGCTAGTGAAAAAANCTGCCCCGTGGTNGCGACGAATGATGTGCGGTTTATTTCTACTGAAGATTTTGATGGCCATGAAGTGCGGGTGTGTATTCATGATAGTCGTACTCTGGATGATCCCCGGCGACCTCGCCACTATTCAGCTCAACAATACCTACGCTCTCCCGAGGAAATGATTGAACTCTTTTCTGATGTCCCTGAGGCAATCGAAAATACCGTTGAAATCGCTAAGCGTTGTACCGTGGATGTGCCTTTAGGCACCCATTATCTGCCCAATTATCCTGTCCCCGAGGGGATGACAATGGATGAATTTTTTCGGGCTGAATCAAAAGCAGGATTGGAGGAGCGGCTCACTTTTTTATTTGATCGTCAGGACCCNAGTTTTGAACAGATCAGAAAATCTTACGATGAGCGCTTGCAGATNGAACTAGACGTTATTATTCAGATGGGGTTTCCCGGATATTTTCTGATTGTAATGGATTTTATCCGTTGGGCAAAAAATAATGGCGTGCCGGTGGGACCGGGTAGGGGGTCTGGAGCAGGGTCTTTGGTGGCTTATGTATTAATGATTACCGATTTAGATCCTTTGCAATATGATTTATTGTTCGAGCGTTTTCTTAATCCGGAAAGGGTGTCTATGCCGGATTTTGATATTGATTTTTGTATGGAGGGGCGTGATCGCGTTATCGAGTATGTAGCGCAGACTTATGGGCGGGACGCCGTTTCACAAATTATTACCTATGGTTCCANGGCCGCCAAAGCCGTAGTGCGTGATGTGGGGCGGGTGCAAAGTCGCTCTTATGGTTTTGTGGATCGTATTGCCAAATTAATTCCCTTTGATATAGGGATGACTCTAAACAAGGCAATGGAAGACGAACCCCAATTAAAAGAGTTGTTTGACACTGATGAGGATGCTCGTGAATTATTAGACATGGCTCTTCGGCTGGAGGGTTTGACCCGAAACGTGGGTAAACATGCCGGTGGGGTGGTTATAGCACCTTCTAAGCTTACTGATTTTGTGCCGGTATATTGCGATGAGACTGGAGCAAACCTAGTCACCCAGTTTGATAAAGATGATGTTGAAAGTGCGGGGTTAGTCAAGTTTGACTTCTTGGGNTTGCGGACACTTACCATTATNGANTGGGCNTTAAAAACAATTAATGCGGGGCTAGATTCTGAAAACGAAGGCTTCATCGATATTATTCAGATTCCTCTGGATAACAAAAACACCTTTGATTTATTGAAGGCTGCGGAAACTACAGCGGTGTTTCAACTGGAATCCCGCGGGATGAAGGATCTAATTAAACGCCTAAAACCCAGTAGTTTTGAAGATATAGTGGCACTGGTAGCGCTGTTTCGACCCGGTCCTTTGCAATCGGGCATGGTGGATGATTTTATCAACCGAAAGCATGGTCGTGCNTCAGTGGAGTATCCTCACCCTGATTTAGAACCCGTTTTAAAAAATACATATGGCGTCATTCTTTATCAAGAGCAAGTTATGCAAATTGCTCAAGTGCTAGCGGGCTATTCCCTCGGTGGTGCAGACATGCTTCGGCGTGCTATGGGTAAGAAAAAACCGGAAGAAATNGACAAGCAACGAGTGTTGTTTACCAAGGGCGCATTAGATCGTGGGGTTGAAGAGGGGACAGCCACCTATATCTTCGATTTGATGGAAAAGTTTGCCGGTTATGGGTTTAATAAATCTCACTCTGCTGCTTATGCTTTGGTGTCGTACCAAACCGCTTGGCTAAAAACACATTACCCTTCAGCGTTTATGGCGGCAGTGCTGTCAGCAGATATGCATAATACAGACAAAGTCGTGACCATCGTGGATGAATGTCGAAGAATGAAGTTGACGATCGTATCACCTGATGTCAGCGTTAGTGTATTCAAATTTACGGTGGATAATGAGAGTATTATTTATGGCTTGGGAGCCGTTAAAGGTGTTGGTGAAGGTCCAGTGGAGTGCATTGTCTCAGCGAGGAAGTCAGGGGGAGATTTCAAGGATCTTTTTGATTTCTGTCAACGCGTAGATCCCCGCAAAGTCAATCGAAGAAGTTTAGAGGCGTTGATTCGCTCCGGCGCAATGGATAATCTGGGGCCTACTCGCGCGGTATTGATAGCGAGCTTGAATGAGGCAATCAAAGCAGCCGATCAACATAGCCGTAACCAAGATGCAGGTATGTCAGACCTGTTTGGTTCTGTGACAGAAGGCGATGAGTGTGCGCCCAAAGGAGAATTTGTTGCAGTGAGAGACTGGAGTGACGAAGAGCGATTGTTGGGAGAAAAAGAAACCTTAGGGCTCTATCTGACAGGGCATCCAATTGATCGCTACGAGAGAGAATTAAGCCACTTTGTTAGTAGTCGAATTGTAGACTTAAAACCTAACAATAGGGGTGGCTCTTCCACTATTGCCGGTTTGATTGTTGCCATGCGAATGATGAAGAATAAACGCGGCGACGGCATGGCATTTGCCACCCTAGATGACAAAAGTGGCCGTATTGAAGTGTCCGTATTTTCAGAGGCATTTGCTGAATATCGTCAACTGTTACAGAAAGATGAACTGTTAGTGGTTGAAGGTGAGGTCAGCGTTGATGACTTTAGCGGTAGTTTGAAAGTGAAAGCTAACCGGTTAATGGGGATTGCCGAGGCGCGAGATAATTTTGCTAAACAAGTTTTGTTAAGCGTTGATGGGGAGATGACTGCTCAGCAGCAAGGTCAACCGGAGTTCGCCGAGCAATTACAGCAAATGTTGGAACCTTATCGCAATGGACACTGTAGAGTCTGTATCCAGTACGATATCCAAGAGGTAGGGGCTCGTCTTTATTTGGGGGAGGAGTGGCGTGTGACCCCGAAGGAAGAATTATTAAATCATTTACGCCTGCGCTTTGGTAAGGACTCGGTACGGGTTACTTATAGTTAAATGAGATAAACAGTTAAAAGAGATAAACAGTTAAAAGGAATTTTATTAGGTAGAGTTTGGTCCGATGAGTAATAAGCCTTGTTAGCAACACTAGTGGAACAGGTTGAAAAATGTATCAGCCAAGAAGAGTTTTCTTTAGTGGCAGGGAAGCCTTTGCGCATATTGGTTGGGTATTCCGGTGGAGTAGATTCCCA
>JAESQG010000216.1 GCA_016765265.1 Pseudomonadales bacterium
ATGGTGTAACCAAATTACCGTTATAAATCGGCGCTCGTGTTGTGATGTTAAATTGGTTGAGAAAGGGCGGTTTGTACGGCACGTATTTGGGAATTAACAGTTTACTAAATTTGATCTTTTTATGGGAATGATAACTCATCTTCCAATCGTATCCTCTTATTCAGTCTATATGCTTCATATGATTTGGTATGCAGGAGGATGTGAAGTGATACTATCTTATAAGGAAAAATTAGCCAGAGTGCGACGGTTGAAAGTGTACGTGGCAATAAAAGAAAAATCCTTAACGGGCGAGAAAATTCGCCAATATCTCAATTCAGGCGCGGATCGTGATTATTTTACTGAGGATATATTTGTCTATGATGAGGTCAATGCCACGCTTGAATTTCCCAAGAAGGTGAGGGATTTGTTTGACTTTCCTGGATTGAAGTTGTAAGGAAGTAACACAGTATTTAAATGATATGATTAATCACTCTCTTTTTCATTTGAGTTCTGAAAAACCCTACCGATCATTAAAAAGACTGATGTTGACTTATTTTTGTCAATAACCGTAAGGTGCAACGTTATACAAAACGAACTTACCGAGGGCCCATATGATGAACAGTAAAGCAGAAGATCAGGCTGTCCGTACATACCAACTGAAAGCCATCGCACATGGCGCTATGGTTGTATTAGTTGGTATGTTTGCAGGAGTAATGCTTACCTTTAGCGTACTTGGAGAGATATCCTTTTGGCCTTTGTTCTCGATGACGGTGGATGTTCCCGGCGACACCTCCCTGTGGCGTGGTGCACATACGGGACCTATTATGAATGGCCTGATGTGTATTATTCTTGCGGGTACCCTAGGTCTTGTCAATGCTGATCCCCAAAGTGCAAAGAGGGTCTGCATCAGTTTAATACTCATGGTGTGGGGTAATACTATTTTCTACATTGCTCGCATGTGGGGAACTGATAATCGTGGTCTTGCACTACACACTGAAAAATACGGCGACGGCAATATTTTTGATCTCATTGCCTTGGTTCCAGCCTTTGTTGTTGTTGGCTTTGGCATTTACGCGGTGGTTACTGTGATTAAACTAGCGTTTAAAGCAGCTAAACGGGCTTAGAGCGAATTTAAAAAACCAGTCTTGATGGTCGGTTGATAAAGGAGATAAAATTGTTTCAAGGATTAAAAGAATGAATGACAGTTGTTATTGTGACAGTGGTACAGTGTTTGAAAAGTGCTGCGAACCTTATCTTAAGGGGATATCAATACCGGGAACTGCTGAACAATTAATGCGTTCCCGCTACACGGCATACGCTTTATGGGATGAACAATACCTTATCAATACCTGGCACTCTAGAACTCGACCCACTAATAAGCGAGTGGAAAGTAACGATGTAAAATGGCATCGTTTGAAAGTAAAAGAAGTATTGAGTGGTGGTGTGAACGATAATTCTGGGGAAGTCGTTTTTCAGGCGATTTATAAAGTTAACGGCAAAGCGCATAAACATAATGAGCGCAGTATTTTTGAAAAGGAAGAGGGCGTGTGGCGTTATGTGGATGCTAAGTAGATGCTAAGTAGATGCTAAGTAGGAGCCGTACAGGTGACGGCCTTCTCCACTAATCACGCCTCCTTGGCTAGGCGAAATAGCTTTTTTGATCGACTCCGATAGGCTCATCCGGTTTACTTTTCCTAAAATCTGGCTATCTTTAAAACAGTTGTACTGAAAATATACCTAGCGTGTGATGGGTTTGAATTCAAATGATCTGATTGACAGCATTTTTAAAATGCTAGAAAAGTTAATTCAGAATTAACAACGAATTACCGCATTTAATCATTGATTATCTAGGAGATAATTATGAGTCGGGCTCGAATTCTCGTGGTGGACGACGATAGTTTCGTACAGACTTTGTTGGAAGATGTTCTTAGCTCCGAAGGGTATTCTGTGTCGTTGGCGAGTAATGGTCAAGAAGCAATGGAGTCAGTCTCTGAGAATCCTCCTGACCTCGTTCTATTAGATATTATAATGCCCAAAATGGATGGATGGGCCGTTATCCGCGAGCTAAAGCAGGAGAAAAGATTTAGCGATATTCCTGTGATCATGCAATCTGGTTTGGACTCATCAGAAGATTTCGAACGAGGACTTGCAGAGGGCGCCTATCATTTTGTAACGAAACCTTTGGATGAAGCCCGTTTGTTACCCATCGTAAAATCAGCGATCGACGATCACGAGAATATTGAAAAATTAAAAGGTGAACTAAGAAGTGCCGACGATATTCTTGGTTTGACTAAAGAATGGAAGGTGCGATTTCGAACGCTGGAACAAGCCGCTTCTTTGTCAAAATTGGTAGCCAAGGTTTGTTCAGATCCAGGTCGCGTAATTACAGGATTTAGCGAGCTATTTATTAATGCAGTCGAACACGGTATTGCAGACATTACTTATGATGAAAAAAGCGAACTCAAAATTAAAAATAGATGGGAGGAAGAGGTAGAATATCGTTTAGGGTTGGAAGAGAATATAGATAAATATGCCAATATTTCCTTACAAAAAAATAAGGATAACATTGAAATCTTGATTCAAGATCCTGGTAACGGATTTGAGTGGCAAGAATATTTAGAGTTTTCTGTGGAAAGAATAACGGATAGTCATGGGCGTGGAATCGCCATGGCAAAAGCAACGAGTTTTGATTCCTTACAGTATTCTGGAATAGGTAATGAAGTAACCGTTATGATACACAACAATCTTTAAAAGCTAATCATTATATATTGCAGGATTATGCAACCGGTAACTCCTCTGATTGCCATCGTAGTAAACCACCATTAATATTCGCAATCTTTGTCCTACCTGCTTCTTGTAGTATCTTAAACGCTAAAACAGATCTTTTTCCGGAGCGGCATATAGTCATAACGGGTTTATCTTCTGGTACTTCCTTGATCCTGTCTCGAAGCTCGTTAATAGGTATATTTTGAGCCCCTTTGATTCGTATGCACTCCTCGTTAAGTTCATGTAAGGTACGAACATCTAAAATATGTATTTCCTCTCTATGGGCAGCAACCCATTGCGGGGCTATCTGAAGAATTTGGCTAAAGGTAGTGACCACTGGAGCCCAATCGGGTTGAAGGGGTAACTTATCCTTGGTGGGTCGACCCGCTTTAATATTCGCAGGTACAGCGAACTCTATTTGTTTAGGGTGAGGCAGAAGCAAGTTTTCCATGTAGCCAACGAAATCTACTTCATTCGCGTTGCCCCCAATACGTGGGTTTAGTTTTTTCTCTTCTCCGATAGTGCTGGACATGACCCCTGCATAATCATGCGCTGGGTATACAATACAATCTTCAGGCAAGTTGAATAATTTGGTTTTTATAGAATGGTATAGTTTGTTGGCTGAGCCCTGCTGAAAGTCTGTTCTGCCGCAACCTCTAATTAATAAACAATCTCCAGTAAAGACCATGGATTCATCATCTAATACTAAGACAATGCAACCTTGAGTGTGTCCCGGTGTTTCTCTCACTACTATGTAATGTTCTCCAAAATTTATTTTATCGCCTTCTTTTAGTTTTCGGTTTAGCGATTCTATGCCCGATTGTTGAGAGGCCATTATTTGAGAAGATAATGTATGTCGCATCAACCACGCACCAGTAACATGGTCCGCATGACAATGAGTTTCAATACACGCGACGAGTTTTAATTCTAGCTCATTAATCAGCGATAAATCTCGTCCGTGTTGCTCGTAAACTGAGTCAATCAACACCGCCTGTTGTGAACTTGAATCAATCAGTAAATAGGAATAGGAATTAGACTGATGATCAAAAAGTTGTTTTAAAATGAAGTTTTTTTTCAATTACGCATCCCCCCATTTTTAACACATGAACCACCTATATAGCCAAGCCTACCAGTGATAACAAGAGTTTCCATCATACTAGTGGCCATTCCCGGTAATTTAATCTGCCAAATGCTAAGTATCGACATGGTGTATCAATGATGACGGGCAAGCCTAATGTCATTAACTGTGGCCTTATCCGTGGCCTCGAACAAAAGGTAAGTGACGATAAGCGACTGTAATGGAAGCTTTATTAAAATACAGATCATTGCACGCGACATGTTTCTGTACCAATTCTATACTCAAAGGACTTGAGTTCAAACAATCAAGCTAAATTGGCTATAGGGTTTAAGGAAGACTATTGAATACAGCGCCCGAAATACCAGAGAGTTTCCCTGGCTATGAGCATATTCCTAGAAAGTGGATGCGTAATCTAGGTACGGTAGTNGCCAGGGTGGTCCCAGGTGAATTCTATGTCACGGCAGAGAACGAAGCGATCGAAACCGTTTTGGGCTCCTGTATCGCCTGTTGTATTCGAGATAAGGTCAATGGTATCGGCGGTTTGAATCACTTTATGTTGCCAGAAATTACATCTAGAACTTATGATGGCGAAGGTTACGGTAAGATGGGGGACTGGGCGATGGAGTTTCTTATCAATGGTATTCTCTTAAATGGAGGAGAAAGACGTAATTTAGAAGTAAAATATTTTGGTGGTGCGCAATTGTTGGCGGGACTAGAGCGATCAGCGATTGGGGAAAGGAATATTATTTTCGTTCAAGACTATTTTAGACGCGAGAAACTATCACCGATTGCTAGCGATATAGGCGGTGATACACCGAGAAAAGTGTTGTATTATCCCCACACTGGAAGAGTACGATTAAAAAAACTGGCGAGTGCTGCTGCAAGTAGGGTGGCCAGTTCTGAAAAGAGTTACGCCAAGAAAGTTAATACTGAAAAACTTTCTGCTGGCAGTATCGACCTGTTTTAAGTTTGTGTGGTTAAGTTTCAAATCTGTGAAAGCATTCTCGCATTTATAAGCGAAGTATTCCTAATATCTAATATTATTATCATATGTCTAAGGAATCCCACCCCAGCAGATTATAAATAAACAAGTAATGCAAGAGAGCAATTTTATGCCAGTTGAAGAAACACCAGTTGACGAAATACCAGTTGACGAAATACCAGTTGAACAGATCAAAGGGGAATACCGTCCTGCCAAGCCAGGTAACTTGAATGTTTCGCGTCGCAAGCTGGGGTATGTACTACTCATTTTGATCGCAGTCGTTGTAGTCGTTGTTGTAGTCGTTGTTGTAGCTTATCTGGGTGTGAATCCTAGGGAGAGTATTCAAGGCGTATTTTCAGAGGCTAAACAAGCCCAACCGTCTGTTGAATTGATAGCAGGGGATACAACGTTGAGGCCCGATATAATGGGTTCAATTGAAACCCACTCTAATCAGAACGTACAACAACTTGTACCCATAAAACCAGCGGAGCCTGTGGTGGATCAAGCGGTTATTGTGAACTTGCCTGCTTTGGAAAAGAGTGATGACCTATTTCGCAAGCAATGGTCTGAATTATGGGCTAAAAACAACCTGGGTTCTTGGGCCGAAGCTGAGCAGTTGGTTCGTAAGATGACAGCTATTATTGATAACCTCGCCCAAGGGAAAATAGTGCGTAACCTGTTGGGCGGTTTTACATTGAAGTCACCTTTCTTGGTGGAGCTGGTACTGCCTGTCAATGATGAGGAGGGGAGCGTAGATGTTTATCGATTAAGCCCCGCAAACTACCCGCGCTACTTGCCGTTTGTAACATCGATCACTGCTGCAAATACTGATCAGCTCGTGAGCTTTTATTTGCATTTACGGCCTTTATTTAAGCAGGCTTATTCGGAATTCGGATATTCAGACGCAGACGTTGACAGTATATTTATAAAAACCCTAGAGAGAATTCAGGCTGTGCCTATTCGGGATGGCGAGGTTCTCTTAATAAGACCACAAGTGATGTATCAGTTTCAGGATGAAACGTTGGAACAGCGCAGTGCTTTGGAAAAACAATTATTAAGAATGGGACCGGCGAATATGCAGGCGCTCCAGCAAAAAGCGAGAGAACTTGAAGTAGCGTTATCTTCAGCACTACTGGCGATCCCCTCGCAAATAAATCAGTAAAACTCCTGGCGTTTACGCGCTGCTGATTTTTACTTCGACAGTGAAACCATAAATAGCACTGCCGCTGCCACATCGGCATCGCTTAGAGACATGGAACCACCTTTAGGAGGCATATACCCCGCGTTTCCTTTATATCCTTTTACTGCATGTTCTATCAGTACCTCATCCCCTTGAGCGATACGTGATTCCCAAGCAGATTTATCGCCAGTGCGCGGTGCGCCGGCGGCGCCATAGGCATGACAACCGAGACATGCTTTTTTGTAAACCTCTTGGCCCTGTCCGTCCTCTGAAACGGCTGCCACAGCATCTGTCATCTCGGTAGTCTTCTTCGTTTCCGATGTCATCATTTTATCCGCGTTTGGCTCAGCTGAACTCACCGGACTGTCGGTACTG
>JAESQG010000217.1 GCA_016765265.1 Pseudomonadales bacterium
GAATTTGGTAATATCGCGAATTATTTTCCTAATCGTACGATCAGAGTTTGGCTTAAAATATGATGTTAATTCTGCGCTCTACAGTTAAATCGCCATGAGTTACACACTTCTATGATGTTAAACGATCGCTTGCGTGAAGATTTTCGTTTGCCCGAAAACAATGATAAGAATATTCAGAGATTCGAGCGTGATGTAGCCATGGTTAAGAAATGGTTGCCGAGACTACCGAAGCACATGCGTTATATCCCCACCTATTTGGAAGCGGAAGGACGCTTAAAAGGGAAACAACCCAACCTACTCACTCGTTCATCTACACGCGCAATGCTAGGCGTACCGCGCCTAGTGACATAGGGGGAATATGACAAATAAACACCTGTACAAACCCACGCCTATCCCCTAGTGCGAAGTAGATATTGAAAGGCTTGATGAGAAACACATCAGCCCGTAGAGCGCGCCATCAACACGCCTTTTTCTTCTAAGTTTTGCACTTGTGCATCGCTATATCCCAGGCAGGTTTTCAACACATCCGCATTATCCTGGCCCATAGACGAAGTTGAAAGCTCAGGTAATTTCGAAATTTCAGAATACTTAATAGGAAAACCGGGAATCGTAACACCACCGCCAAAAACTTCATCAGGCACTTTTCGCACCATTTCGCGAGCGATAAAGTGAGGGTGTTTAACTGTTTCTGATACCGTCAATACCGGCGCACAGGGGACTCGTTGCTCAGTCAAGGCGTCAATTATTGCCTGATCTGATCCCTGCTTGGCCATCCATATCTCAACTAAATCGATAAGCTCTTGGTGATTTTTACCACGACTACGAGTATCGGCAAAACGGGGATCATCGACCAGTTCAGGTTGCCCCATTGCTCGTGGCAGCCCCGCCCATTGTCTACCACCGGCCAATATCACTATCCATCCTTCAGGTCCTTTAAACACACCATAAGGCGCCAAATCCTTATTATGAGAACCACAGCGATTAGGATGAAATTCTGTTTTACCATTAGTACAGAGTTCAACATTAGCTTCATGAAAATGATAGAGCGCATCCACCATCGCTACATCAATAAACTGACCTCGGCCCGTGCGCTCACGGTAAAAAAGTGCATACCCTAATGAGGCAAATCCGTGTACTCCCGCATTCACATCCGCGATAGCCATATTAACAAATTGGGGCGGTCCTTCAGGATCACCGGTCATGTGCATTAACCCTGAAAAAGCCTGTGCGATAAGATCAAAACCAACCCGATCAGATAACGGTCCTGTACGACCGAATGCTGAAATTGATAACATAATTAATTTAGGATTAATTTCACTTAGCGCTGAATAACCAAGATTGCGCTTTATCATCACGTCTGGGCCATAATTTTCGACAACAATATCAGCCGTTTTTATTAGGTCGTGTAGCAAAGGAATCGTTTCCGGCTTCGAATAGTCCACACAGATACTTTGCTTACCTCGGTTATGCTGTATGTAATAAGCACTTCGACGATTTTTAGTTACCGGAATTCCTCTTGCGGGGTCGCCTTTCGGCACTTGCTCAACCTTAATAATCTCAGCGCCTAGTTCAGCCATCATACGCGTCACGGTTGGACCGGCCACATATTGAGTAAAATCGATTACGCGTATCCCCTCTAGCATGAGTCTTTCAGTAGTAGATGCGTTCATTATTATTGTCCTTAATTAGCGCTGTGTTCCCTATAAATTCTACGACTCTGTCTTCAATAGAAGAGTCGTAGAATTGATTAGCACAGATGACTTGTAAGCTTGATTAGTCGATACATCTTTACCCATCGATAGGCGAATGTATACAAAAACAGCCGCAAACATTTCGTACTACTTGAATCCATTCTTTATCTGTAATTGATTATTTGTAATTGATTATCTCTCCTTGCCTAGCGTCGTAGCATTTTATCAAATACCTTTTTATTTAATGTTTTTCATTTTTACAACGATAGTAATAGTATCTTCAATCGAATTTCGTGGCCTAATTGCCCAACTAACGGAGCAAAGAGGTTTCATTGATTATTAGACCATCTTTAAGGGCTAAGTCCCTAAATTGATAACGTCAAAACTTGCTACTAACGCCAATCCCACTTATCTTATGAGGGATAACTGTAAAACTGATTCAGAAGTAGTGCCGATTCTTTGTATAAAATCATTTTGCTAGGACTTAAATTATTTTCTGTAAATCATAATTGAACCATCTTGGAGGTCGTATGAACATAGCCAACAATGAGTTCCCCAACGTCAACATCGATCATGAAATTATTATTATCGGTGCTGGTATTAGCGGTATTGGTACGGGCATTGAACTCAAAAAGCATGATATGAATTCTTTTTTGATTCTAGAAAAAAGCGATTCTCTAGGAGGCACTTGGCGAGATGCCAGCTACCCTGGCATAGCTGTGGATATCCCCTCGTTTTCCTATTCTTTCTCCTATGAATTGAATCCTGAATGGTCTCGCATGTTTTGTGAAGGGGATGAAATCCGGGAGTACGTTGACCACTGTGCAAAAAAATACGGCATCTATTCTCATTTTCGTTTTAACACTAAAGTTAAAAAAATCGTTTTTGATAACAGCAATAATACTTGGGTAACTCATTTGAGTGACGGAACACAACTGGTTTCGTATTACGTTATTTCTGCTACCGGCATTTTAAATCAACCTAAATATCCCGACATACCGGGTATCGAGTCCTTCACGGGAAAGAAAATGCACACGGCCCGCTGGGATCATAATTATGATGTCACCGACAAAAAAGTGGCCATTATCGGTACCGGTGCCAGCGCCGTCCAAATTATTCCGTCCATCGCCAAGCAAGTTAAAAGCATGGTGGTATTTCAACGTACACCGATCTGGGTAATGCCGAGAGTTAACCTTAAGTTAGGCAAAGCAGCTCAGTCTGTTTTTAAATATGTCCCCTTCGCAGCACGAGCGGTACGCTTAATAACAGACGCAGGTCTAAATCTCGGTGCCTATGCTGCGGTAAACTATGTGAAGTTTCCCTCCATGACACGCAGTGCAGAGACTGCTTGCATCAAACATATCAATAGCCAGATTGAGGATCCTGAACTGATAAAAAAAATGATTCCTGAATATGATTTTGGCTGTAAAAGACCCGCCATTTCTAACGACTTTTATCCCGCATTCAATCGAAACAATGTAGATTTGGTAGCTGAAGGCATTGAGCGAGTGACGGAAAACGGTATCGTCACCGCAGATGGAGTGGAACACGAAGTAGATCTGCTGATATTAGCTACCGGCTACAAAACACAAGAACCCGGCAACGCTCCTAGTTTCGAGGTGATTGGATCAAAAGACTACGACCTAGGAGAGTTCTGGTATGAAAACCGATATCAAGCCTACAACGGCGTATCAGTACCGGACTTCCCCAACTTCTTCCTCACCTTCGGGCCCTACACAGGCGGACTCAATTGGTTTTCTATGTTGGAAGCTAACGCGCTGTTTATTGTGCGCTGCCTTAAAGAAGCCAGGAAAAAGAATTCCCGCTATATTGAAGTAACACAAGAGGCAAACGATGAATATCTTGCTGATATGCTGATTAAATCGGAATCTTCTGTTTTTAAAAATGCGGCCTGCGCTGCTGCCAACAGTTATTACTTTGACAATCACGGTGAAGCCTCATTACCCAGCCCCTTCACCCCGTTCTGGCGTTGGTTTCGGGTCCGAATGGTGAAGCTCGATGCCTTTCGATATGCACCGATGGTTTCTGCGCCAAACCTTAAAACCGCTATGAAAGAAACATCGTCCACTATTGATGCGTAGGACTTAATAAGTCTCTAGTACACCGTCCAAGAGTTTAACAAACTCTTGCGGCTGATCTAAAAAGAGGTGGTGTGCCGCGTTTGGCAGACTAAGAATCGGTACATGATCGGGGTACACCTCTTTCATATGGTTTAGAAAAAAGGGGAAGAAAAACATACTGTTTTCTCCGTGAATAACAGTTGCCTTTATCTTCAAGTTAGGAATTTCACTTTGAAGTTCATCTACTTCTTTTTTCACTACAAATTCCGTGTCGAACTTCCATGAATATCCTCCCTCCACTTTACCCAGCGAGTGGTAGGCGATGAACTTGACAATATAGTCATTTTCACAAGGCTGAGGTGGTAACAATTTAAATCGTGTCATGGCGGTTTCAAGATCAGGGTACACTTTTTTCGCGTTAAAACTAGGCCCCATTGTTTCAGTGTCTCTTTGAAAATCAGGTGGGAACACCGCCGAGTCGATCACCACTATACCGCCTAGTCGATCTGCATACTCTAGGCCTGCTTTCAGCGTTGCGTGCCCGCCATAACTGTGCGCAGCAATAATCGTGTTATCGCCAAGACCCGCATCATCAATAACCGCCATTAGCTCCTTGGCATACTGGTTAGTGGAATACACCTCTCGATGCCCACTGTCGCCCATACCACTGACATCAATGGCCGCTATATTGTATTTTGCTAGTAACGAAGGCGCTATGAAATCCCACCAATGTGTATGGGCGCCACCACCGGACACAAATAACAAACCGGGTTTATTCCCAGTGTTATCCCACTTTTGATAATGTATTTTACAAGAATCTACTTCGATGAAATGATTTTGGTAAGGGGTATTAACCGCCTCTATAAACCAGCCTGGAGCTTCACTATCGGAATAATACTTACTTTGTTCTGCCATACTTTTTTCTGCCACGCTAGAGGTTTTTTTGTAAAGGCGAATGCTGCGCTAAAGATTATCAGCCTTCAATCATGGTTGGCACTGCTATCAGCTGATAACGAAACCGCCAACGAACGATACCCGAATAACGAAAGTAAAACACCAACTTAACCGCAAGACTAGCCAGTCACAGCGCTACCCGACCCAATACTTTGGTCACACAAGCTACAAAATAGTCTCCACCGATACTATCTTAAGCTGGACGGATAATGTACTCTCGCAGTCCATTTTGTAGGGAACAAAGCTCATACCCTTTTATCATTAGGTCTGACTCACGCTAGAGGAATTGATCAGTTGAATGAGAACGTAGACGTAAACGTCAAGGATATTACATTTGACGCATCTTATGACTGGATAGTAGTGGGCGGTGGCGCAGCAGGCATGACATCGGCGTTAACCGCAAATCATCTGGGGCTAAAAACGCTCATAGTGGAAAAAACTCCCTATATTGGCGGTTCAACGGCGAGATCAGCAGGTTGTGTTTGGGTCCCCA
Source organism: Pseudomonadales bacterium (assembly GCA_016765265.1). Classification (GTDB taxonomy): domain Bacteria; phylum Pseudomonadota; class Gammaproteobacteria; order Pseudomonadales; family DC-out160; genus DC-out160. The sequence continues at coordinate 5,220 of JAESQG010000217.1, forward strand.
ACAATCATCTCTTACATCAAGCAGGCGCTGTTGATACACCAGAACAGGCAACCACTTATTTTAGCCAAACTGTTGGTTCCAGCTCTCCTCTTCCGCTGCAACAAGCGTATATTAAAAACGCTTCAGTAATGATTAAATTTTTAAGTCAAATCAGTTCCGTACGATTTCAAGTGTCCACGGGATATCCTGACTATTACGCAGAGTTACCTGGTGGCATGACCAGCGGACGTTGTCTTGAACCTGTTCCCATTGATGCAAACCTATTGGGGGAAAATAAAAAATACTTACGTCCTCCTGTTTTGCCTTATGCTAAATACACGGGTTTAAACGCGAGCAACGCTGCACCCGTTCTATTATTTCGCCACCACGCATCGGGACGCTGGGCCTTACTAAAATTTCTTTTCAACGCAGCAAAGGATTTTCTATTAGGTCGCGTAATATTAACAATGGGACAAGGCGTCGCAGGGCATTTATATCATGCTATTTTGAAAGCAGGTATAAAAGTAGAGACAAAAACCTCCTTGGGTGGTTTTATTATCGACCAGGGAAAAATTGTCGGTGTCATTGTTTATAAAAATTATAAACCCTATTACTATCAAGCGAAAAAAGGAGTGATGCTCGCCGCTGGAGGGTTTGCCAAAAACCAAGCGATGCGTGACCAATATTTACCTTACCCCAGCAGAAAAGAATGGTCTATCGCGGCTGAGGGCGATACTGGCGATGCCATTACTGCAGGAGAGAGAATAGGGGCAAAACTCAACTTGATGGATGATGCTTGGTGGGGCCCAGTAAGTCACACGCAGGGAACTGATGCACCGAACTTTAATGTAGTTGAACGCTCTAAACCTGGATCAATTATGGTGAATGGACAGGGACAACGATTTGTGAACGAGTCTGCACCCTACTGTGATGTGGTAAACAAAATCTATGAGCTTCATCAGAAAAGTACCAATTCACTTATTCCCTTCTGGATTATCTTAGATAAAAATAATAGAAATTCTTATAGTTTAGGAGTTACTCCACCGGCTGCGCCCATATCTAGCAAACACTTTGAAAATGGCGATATTGTAAAAGCAGATTCTCTAGAAGCCTTAGCCACTAAGCTAAACATTCCAACAGATAATCTTCTCGCAACAGTGAAAAAATTCAATCAATACGCCATTGAGGGTGAAGACAAAGATTTTCAACGAGGTGAAACCGCCTATGATCAATTTTTCGGTGACTCTCATTTTAAAAACCATTCTCTAGCGCCACTAACAAAAGCACCCTACTATGCGATCAGACTTTTCCCTGGTGATATCAGCACCAGAGGCGGTTTGGTCACCAACGAATTTGCTCAAGTCCAAAATTATGAAGGTAAGACCATAGAGGGTTTGTATGCCGCTGGTAATACTATGGCTACCGTAATGGGGCATTCCTATCCCGGCCCCGGCGCAACCATTGGCCCCGCAATGACCTTTGGCTACCTTGGCGCTCAACATGCTGCCATTACTGAAAATCAAGATCCCAGCTCTAAGGTATCAAAACACCTTGAGGACACTGAGCACCTTGAGGACAGTGAGAACAAGAACAGTGAGCTTGTGCCGAAATTCATGGAGATTGAAAATGACCAATAGCGCTAAGAGTATTTTATATTTTTCCCTTTACCTTATGCCTACTGGTATTTTTATCCTACTCTGGCCGCAGATTTTCTCTGTGGTAATGGATATTAACGAAACGACAATCCATTTTATCAGGTTGATGGGTATTGTTTCGTTCATCCTTGGCTTTTATTATTTAAGAGCTGCTCTTGAGAATAATGTAGGGTTTTTTAGAACGTGTATATTCGGTCGTTTAATATTTCTTGCTGGTAGTATCCTGGTGTACTCAGTTTTCGAAGCCCCTGCTATTTTCGTACTTTTCGGAGCTGTCGACGGCATCGGTGCGATAATAACCTATCGATATATGAAACAAGATTCGCTAGTGGATGATGATGGTGGATCGGAAACGTTAGCGAAGTACGACTGAACCCGCTGACTTACCCGCAATTTTTCCAAAAACTGCACCCGAAGTGAGTCCGCTGCCGCCCGGATAATTAAAATAAAATAAACCACCCACCAATTCTCCCGCGGCATAAAGACCTGGGATACTCTCACCCTCGGTATCAATTACTTCCCCATTAGTATTAATTCGCAACCCTCCAAAAGTAAATGTGACACCGCAGGTAATGGCGAAGGCTTTGTACGGAGGCGTATCAAGCTTGTTTGCCCAGTTGGATTTAGGAATAGTTAATCCATTGGTGCCTCGTCCATCCTTGACCGTAGGATCAAACGTAATATCCTCCTGAACTGCATTATTATACTCACTAATGTTTTTAAGGAATGCCACCCGATTGACACCTTCCATTTGTGCTACCAAACCCTCCAAAGTATCTGCTTGAACCCGAGTGACTTCTTTTATCCGATATTCATCCCGCAGCAGATGATCTACCTTGCTATCAAAAACCTGCCAAGCAAACTGTTTCGGTTGATTTAGAATAACCCGCCCATACTTTGCATAAGTGTAATTTCGAAAATCAGCACCTTCATCAACAAAGCGTTCACCGTTGGCATTAATCATAATTCCAAAAGGATAAGAATGCTTTTGATAGCCATCACCTACGCTTAAATCACCGTATTCCGGGGCGTTTTGATCCCAGGCCACAGCATGGCATCCTGACCAATTGCCATAAGGCATAGCACCAATATCCAACGCCATGCGAATACCATCGCCGGTATTGAAACGAGTACCACGTACTTTTGCCAATTCCCAATTGGGACCAAGATAACGTGTACGCCATTCCAAATTCGACTGAAATCCGCCACTAGCCAAGATAACAGCGCGAGATCGGAATTCTTGTGTTTTCTTATTACAGCGTACCTTCACTCCCTGAACGCCATTATCATCAGCAAGTAACGATAGAGCGCGGGCCCCATATAAAATATCAATCCCCTCTTTTTTTGCCGTTTTATACAATGAATCAACTAACCCCTCTCCGCCCCCGTAGGCCTCAATTGTCAAACCACCCCAGAATTTAAAGCGATCACCTACCTTAAAAGCTTGCCGACCATAAAGTGGCATAAATCGAATGCCCCTTGATTGCATCCATTTAAGTGTGGGAAAACTGTTATGAACTAACAATTCCACCAAATCGGGATCGGCCCTATATTCGGTAACCAGGGCCATATCATCAAAAAACTGATCCGAGGAATACGAACCAAAGTCGTCTTGTCGTTCGCTTTCGGAAAGATCCGGCATAATTTGAACAAGGTCTTCAACTCCATTATAAACAGCGCGCATCGCACCAGCAGTGAATCGAGTATTACCCCCCCTTTCTTCTTCAGCTGCTCTCTCCAAAACAAGAACAGAAACGCCCTGTTCACGAGCTGATAAAGCTGCACACAGAGCTGAATTGCCACCACCAACAACGATCACATCGTAATTGTTCATATATTTACTCTTAATTTTGCTTCAAATTAAACCCAACATTAAAGATGATTAGTTGTTGGTCGCTTCTTGTGCTGATTAAACTTAATTTATGTTGATCAAAAAATTTGACGCACTTTATCACCATGCCTTAGGGATTCTTCTCTATTATATAGGACTTGATTCTGTTCAGTGAGTGTTAACCCTTGAAGATCACACTAACAACAATATCGATAATTATCGGCTCTCGCCACACTGACGCTCATATTCGGTAGCGTAATATTGGCCGACATGTTTGGCCTTATGGATAAGTATGGCAACAACACGAAGGCAGTCATACTTTATATGTTTTTTCCCATAGGTGTGTGGGCAGCCATTCGATTTTGGCAACTAGGCACCACTGCGATTACATTAATATTCACTGTGTTCGCACTTTACGGCAGTGTAATGGGCAACGGTCCATTCGTACTGGGCAGTTCATATTTAACTTTGTTTCACGTTAACATGTTTCTCTCCGCACTAATGGTAATGTCCCTCACCCTTGCCGCCACAGCGTGCTCACTACGTTTAGTTGAACTTAAACTTGCTACGGATGCGGCAAGCAAGAGCGAGCGAAATTTACAGGCCATTATGGACAACTCACCTGCCGTTATCTATATCAGAGACAGGCAAGGACAATTTATGTATATCAACCGCAAATTCGAATTCCTCACCCACGTCACCTGTGAAGATATTATAGGAAAATACCCGAAAGATATTTTCCCAGAAGCGGTTGCTGAAGAGCACCTTAGAAATGATCGCGTTGTGCTGGACACCGGAGTAGCTCAGGACTCAGAAGAAAGCGGTCCACATGACAATGGGATGCACATCTATGCCGCTACAAAATTCCCCTTGTTCGATGAAACAGGCACAATTTACGCCGTGTGTGGTATATCAACTGATATCACTGAACGTAAATTGAAGGATGAGCAAATAAGGCGCAGCCAAAAAATGGATTCATTAGGTAAATTAACCGGAGGCGTCGCACACGATTTTAATAACATTTTAGGCATTATCTCTGGATATGCTGAACTCATTTCTTTACATCCAACGAATGCCGAAGCAGCAGTAAAAAACGCTTTAACCATAACTAATACGGCTAAACGAGGCACTAAACTGACACAAAAACTATTATCATTTTCTCGCCATAAACAACCTGATGTAACGGCAGTGAATATTAATGAGATATTACGAGATCAAGAGGATATGTTGAAGAAAACATTAACAGTCCGCATCAATTTTTCATTAAATTTACAAGATGATTTATGGTCCGTCAAACTGGATAGCAGTGATTTAGAGGATGCAATTGTCAATATGAGTATCAACGCATTACATGCGATGAATTCGGGCGGGCAGCTAACGATTAGTACTAGTAATGTAGTTTTAGATGCCATAAACATCCCGAAACAGGGTTTAAGCCCCGGCGATTATGTTTTATTAAGTATCACCGACACAGGTTGTGGCATAGATCCCGCGATTAAGGAGCGAATTTTCGACCCCTTCTTTACTACTAAATACGCAGGGTACTGGCTTAGGGTTAAGTCAAGTTTATGGCTTTGTAGAACGCAGTAAAGGGATGCTACATGTGTATTCTGAATTGGAGCACGGAAGTTGTTTTATGCTCTATTTTCCAAGAAGCAAACAATCAATTACTCATAAGCGCAATGCAACACTAAACATATCCGGTGATACTAAGGGTCACGAAACATTGCTAGTAGTGGATGATGAGCAAGGCATGGTTAATGTGGCAGTTGAAATATGTACGGCACAAGGATATAAGGTGTTAACGGCAAATGATGGTGAGCAAGCGCTGAAGGTTTTATCGACAGAAAAGGTGGATCTCATTATATCTGACATCATCATGCCCAACATGAATGGTTATCAATTCGCGGAGCGAGTACAAACACTGCATCCACAGATAAAAATGCTTATAGTAAGTGGTTTCTCTGATCATCGACATAAAGAAGCCTCTGGTATCGCGGTGTTTAAAAAGGTCTTACAAAAACCCTATGCCTCTGTTACTTTACTCGCAAGGGTAAGAAAGTTGCTCGATGACGATTGTGTGACATCTAACACAAATACCTAACACAAATACCTAACACCAATCCTATACCCCTCAACCCCAGTCATTCGCCTATAACTAGAATGAAGAACGGTACGATTGTCTAGCATTGCTATTTCCCCAACACCATCGGGTTCGTCCCAGCGCTGTTCCACCATTACTGAACCTATAGCGTCCTCAACATTTTCATTGTGGAAAANCTCGTAATGCGATCTCATTCCCTTAGATTCTATAGGTTCGTAGTTTTGTTCCTTCATGCATTGCAGGTAGGCAACGAGATTTGCAATGATTAAAGTGGAAGACTTACGTGAGAAATATTGCTCCTCATCTCTTTGGTCTCGCGTATACAAGGAATACGGGGTGGGCAGTGTTTCATTCCTATCCCGATGAAAATTCAAGTGAGGAAAACGGTTTCTATGACCNAGCNCTCTNGCNGNCCCCTCTAGACAANCNTTTTTTANNATCACAATACCAAATTGNTGTATTAATTGTTTACTTNCCCCTAACANTTCNAACTGNCCATCATGCATTTTAATTTCTATTGACGATAAAAAATTAATCTGCAAACCAAAATGCCGAATAAAAGGAAATGGGACTCCAGAATTCACAACCGTTTGATTTATATTACTCAGTACACCAACACCATAAAATTGTTTTAATTTTTCAAGATAGTTAGGNATTAGCACTTTNACAACAGCNGGAGAACCTTGAATNCNAACAGAAATAGGATCNCNATAATNNTCAATCAGATTNTTAATATCAGTTTGAGATATTTTTAGCATAGTAGCGCCCCCATCTTACCACTGATTAATGACCAGCCCTTTTAAGATAAGATCGAGTATCGCGTAACATTGAAAACCTCATATCCTTGGCAATACGATTCATATCGTTTTGTAAATCGGCCAGATCTAGGTCTTCATTTAACGAGACTTGAGGTTCTAAAGAATACGTCGTAGAAAACAACGATTGAGAAAACGCAAGTATGCTTATTCTCCATGAAGTTTTAATTTTTTTATAGGCAAAAAGATTATCGATATATTGCGCCAATAATTTAGGATAGAAATGCGACGTAGAATAAAACCAAATACTAGGTAATTTCACAATTTCTTGTGCCTTATTCATATGGCCTTCGCAGGACCAGCAGGGCATCATTAAGCGCATGGTATATAATGCGTAAACTAGCGACACCACGCCTGATTCAATGGGGTATTTATTTGGATCACTCGACATTTGGCCGGCAACAAATTCACATTTCGCCGAGCAATTTTCCGTTGAGGTAATTGATTTTTCAGAGCCAAAAGTAAACCGACAACCAGGGCAAGGTCGCTGCTGTTTATCGGAGGGTTGGGCTAGCAACTCCTTTAAATCTAAGCAGATACGCTGCTTATCTTCCTTCTTAAAACAGTCATCTTTAATACGCATAAGCACTACACTCTGACACTACTATTTAGAATAGCAGTTTCGAATATCTTAGATTCACAGAATAAATTAATCTTTAGACTAAAGTGCTATACCAGCTGAGTGATTATAAATATTTTGTGTAGTGGCCTTTAACGTTCTGAACGTGAACTACAGATAAAAAACCGATAAATCCCCGCTAAACTATTAGAATAACTGAAGGTTGTTACTAACCAATGGAGAACGATCATTACTTCGTGTTTATATCCAAATCCTTAGCACTATGGCGTTCCCGCACCCGTGTTTCTTCCGGCCCCCATGGTCTATTGACTCTTCTGCCCCGTTGAACAGCAGGTCGCTGTTCAATTTCCGTGGCCCATCGAACCACATGGGTGTAAGAGGCTACATCTAGAAACTCGGCCGAATTGTAAATGTTATGTAGAACCAAAGCGCCATACCAAGCGTAGGTGGCCATATCTGCAATATTGTATTCGTCACCGCAGAGGAAACGCCGGTTAGAAAGGTTTCGGTTTAGTACATCCAATTGGCGCTTTATTTCCATGGCATATCTGTCGATAGGATACTCATACTTTTCCGGAGCATAGGCATAAAAATGGCCAAACCCGCCGCCCAGATAAGGTGCGCTCCCCATTTGCCACATGAGCCAGGACAAGCACTCCGCTCGGGCGGAGGGATCTTTCGGATAAAATGCATTAAACTTTTCTGCTAAGTAGATAAGAATAGCGCCGGATTCAAATACACGGGTAGGAGGCGAGGTGCTGCGATCGAGTAAAGCTGGAATTTTGGAGTTTGGGTTTATTGCTACAAAATCGCTACCAAATTGATCGCCCTCGTTTATATTAATCAGGTATGCGTCATATTCTGCATCGGTCTTACCCAGGGCTAATAGCTCTTCTAACATAATCGTGACTTTTACTCCGTTGG
>JAESQG010000218.1 GCA_016765265.1 Pseudomonadales bacterium
GTTGCAGAGTTCGTCAAGCTGAATTTTTTGCTCGTTGACTTTATTAACGACTAAAGGATTGTTAAAAGCGGCTACAACAAAGCGCTTTTCCATTTGCTGTAGTTTAAGTAAATCCTTCGCTGTATGGCGATCAATATATTGTGAATTCATAGATTTGTCTTAATCTAGTCTCTGAATAAAATTAAACCTGCATACCCTGCAAGACCATTTGATCATAATTTAAAATGCCCACCACCACTTCATTTTCTATCACCGGAGCGTGCGACAAGTCAAGCCGATCGAATAGTCGCGCGCAGTAACGAATATCCATGCAAGGCGGTACACTGACAACGGGTTTTATCATCACTTCATAAAGATTAACCCTACCTGGTGAGCGATCTTTTGCTAACACTCGCGTTGCTATATCGGCTAACAACACCATGCCATAGACATCATCTGCATTGCGTTTTTCGACGATGATAACATCTGCATTTTTTCCTCGCAGCATTTCTATCGCTTCTACCACCGTTGACAAACCACTCATTTCAATATGACGTTGCTCCATCACATCACGGGCACGCACTATTATTGTTTTTGTCACAGCGCATCCTCCAGCTTAGTGCTGATTTTGGAAATTTGATGACTCACACCTACCGCATCTTCTACGTCCAATTGGACTGCAATGCCGGTCCCTGGTTTTTCCTCAAACTCCCCTGCTCGCTCTATCTCTTCGAGTATATGGCGACTGAGATGCTCTTCAACAATGAGCAGCAAGACATCTCTTTGAGTTTCTAAAGTGAGGCCAAAAAATGTTTTTGACTTTTTCTGGCCTTCACCACGGGCATGATTGATAACTGTTGCCCCAGTGGCCCCCGCCTCTCGCGCCGCTTTCATCACGGAGTCGGTTTTGTCATCTTCTACAAACACAACAATCATCTTAAAATGCATAGTNTTCTCTCCACCTAGTGCTCCGCCTTTCGGCGTTTTCTATTATAAGCTGCCAGTCNAGATCTTGCTTCCGATANTTGGGCATATGCCATCACCGACATAATGGGAAATAAACTGGCAAATGCAATTAATCCAAAACCATCAATCAGNGGACTGCGCCCTGGAACCGTTTCAGCAAGCCCCAAACCTAATGCAGCAACTAACGGAACCGTCACCGTAGAGGTGGTGACACCCCCAGTATCATAGGCTAACGGTACGATAAGCTTGGGCGTAAATGCTGTTTGAATAACGACAACAATATACCCGGTAATAATATAATATTGAATCGGATCACCCACAACGATTCGATAACTGCCTAGCGCTATACCAAAGGCAACCCCAAGCGCAACGGCNATACGCAAACCCCACACACCAATAGCACCGCCCGAAACTTCATTGGCTTTTATGGCCACGGCGATCAATGATGGCTCAGCTATCGTAGTGCTTAAGCCTATCAAAAAAGCAAAGAGATAAACCCAACGATAATCCTTCCAATCGGCCACCATATTAGTAACCTCTGTTCCATAATCTAACCCCAGAATAAAGGCGGGCTCCGTTAGCTGCGCCGCCATCATCCGGCCAATAGGAAATAAACACTTCTCTAATCCCAGGAGGAAAAACGATAACCCTATCAGCACATACACAAATCCAGTTAAAACCGTACGCAGATGCGGTATCGGTTTGCGGATAACAGCAAACTGAAAACCGAAAATAATCGCGACAATCGGAATGACGTCAGTAACCGTACTCTTGACGGTGTTGACTAACTCAAAAAATAAGTCCATCACTCTGTCATAACCTCACCTTCATATCCTTTCAATTGGGAAGAATCAATCGAGAAGCATGCCATACGCCATAACNAAAATAATTGGCGTCAATGAGGCAAACGCGATCAAACCAAAGCCATCAACCATAGGGTTACGCCCACGAATAGACGAAGCCAACCCTACGCCCAAAGCTGTCACCAAAGGCACTGTAATTGTCGATGTGGTCACACCTCCAGAATCATAAGCAATACCGACTATTTCCGCCGGTGCAAATGCCGTCATAACCACTACCACCAAATAACCGCCAANAATTAAATAATGCAACGGCCATCCTTTTAAGATTCTTAAGACACCGATCAAAATAGCTAGACCCACGGAAAAAGCCACAGTCAATCTCAAACCAGTCGCGTAAGACCGTTGCGCCTCTTCAGTATGAGCGATAATTTTGCCCTCGGCTGCTACCCTAGCGGCCTCCTTTGCCACCGCAATCAATGCCGGTTCCGCTACCGTAGTTCCAAAGCCTAAGGCAAATGCGAATATCAATAGCCACGTGACGCTACCTTTGCGCGCAAAGGCATGGGCCATGGATTCGCCAATAGGGAATAGGCCTTGTTCTAAGCCATGAATAAAAAGCGTTAATCCAAGAACAACAAACACTACGCCTTGTAAAAGCTCACCCACATTTGGCAGATGCTGTTGCAAAACAACATACTGAAAAAAAAGCACCACTAACAGTATGGGAGTGAGATCTCTCAGGCTTCCTAGCAATGATCTCAGTAGTTTATTTAAGGTTGTGTGCAAAGTATTGTCACCCAAAAATCGATAAAGTCATCTTAACTCACGTGAGCAAACTCACGTTATTGGGGTTTCAGCAGGCGAGTCCCTTGATGTAATCCTCTTCTCTGGCATAGGTAGCTCAGGTAAAGCTTGAGAAACGAGGGTTAAACCCGCCTGAAGATAAGCGCTACTCCCTACAGTATCGCCACGCTCCTCGCAAAGACGGGCTAATTCGCGATAGACGTCAACAGTAGGACTCAGCTTCAAACTGGCTTCGAAATATTCTAATGCTTTAGCCGACTGTCGGTTTTGTAGCGACAGCCTACCAAGGGCCAAAGTTAATGCCGCATTATTCCTATGCTGAAGCTGCCATGCTTCCGCTGTAGACAAGGGCTGAGAGGGGTCTTCGCTCTTCAGACGCCCATAGCAAGTCACCAATTTATCAGACCACTCCCCGTGAGTGAGCGCATGACGAAGAATGGACTCAGCGCCGCTATAGTCTTCGAGCTCTATCAATAATTGACAATAAACTTCGATAAGATAAATGTCTTTTTTAACCAGGCTAGGCAATGCGTCCCAGGTAACAGTCAAGTTTGTAGCCTTCAAATTAGCGACGTGATTAGAGGACTGAACATTATGGCTAAGAATATGGTGATAGACACTCCTCTCCAAATCTACATAGTCTGTTCTAGACAAGGTTTTAGATTTCTTTAATGTGGGTAATAACACTCGCAAACTATCCCAATCATTCAATTTTCGAAATACCAGGCTAAGCAACTTGAGTACAGAAGAATGATCGGGGTTAGTGCCCCTCAGCTGCGTTAACGTGGCCAAACAAGACTCCCACTGGGAAGATTCAAACTGAAGCTCCGCTTGAGTCAAGCTGACNGCGATGTCGGCACCNTCCGTGTTTTCCATAGCTAAACGCAAATAATTATCTCGNTTGAGTCTTTCGCCCANTTTGTTGGCCGCGCGAGCTGCATTGAGGTAGTTAACTAGAGGATTGAGAGATTTCTCCGCCGATTGGACAAGGAGCTGTTCTGCCTTTTGCCAATTTTCTTCGGCAAATTGTATTAAGCCCGCTGTGGTATTTTCTTGCGCTTTCTTTGCTCCTCTCGATGCCAACCAAAATTGAATGCCAACGTTCGGGCCCGTCATGTATCGCCAGAGAGACCAAGTAATTATTGCTGATAAAAATAATAGCCCATTCATAAAGAAAAAGAATAGTAAGCTGGTTTCCAACACCGTATTTTTATATGACAACAACACGTANCCTGGATCTTTAAAAAAAATCACACATACAAAGCTNAACAATAATGTTAAAAGTATCGTAATAAGAAACGTTGCTCTCATACGGGCTTCGCTCCCGTTCGCTCGATTTTCTTCGATTCAACATCATTCATGTCAGGACTTTCCAATTCTGAAGAATCAGATTGCATCTCCTTGCGTCCGCCACTTTGTATGTTCTCGATGTTTTTATAGATAGTACTCTGGCGCTTTTGCTTTAAGCCGGGCCACTGCTGTGCAAAAGTTTTTACTGCAGCGATGGAGTTAGAGATTTCGGGAATGCCAAGATCAACTTTTAAAGCGAGCAATTCTGTAATCACATTGTGCATGTATTTTGCTGAGGGAGTATCCTGTCGGAAATACTCATATAACCAACGCTGTGCTTGACTGAGAGAGGCATTATAATTGTCCCCTTGCCGCCTCATGGCAGATAACTGTGCCTGCTCTAAGATTAACTGTAAGTTTTGTTGCAAATAAACCCTTTGCTCTGGCGGCAACAAAGGTTTGACAGGTTCATTCAATGTCTGAATGCGCACGAATGAACTGAGCATCGTGGTTACTCGCTTCTTGGCTAAATCGAGATAACCTTCCCAGCCTTGAACGTCAGTAAAATACGTGAGCACAGAATTAGGCTCTTCCGCCACGCCCTCTTCTATAGACGAAAGATTAGAGCTAGACAAAAGATTAGAGTTATCGGCTTCCCAAGTCACTTGCGGCATCGCTAACTTATCAATTAGCTTAATTACTTCGTCAATTTTGATAAAAACATGCTCTACATTGACATCAACAACAGTGGATAAGGTTGTTTTATCTGACTCCAGCGCTTGCATAATTCCTAAGGCCTGAGGCTCATCAATCTCCTTTGCAATACTGATGCTTTCATCCAAAAGCGCAATTGCACCGGGCAAATCGTGGGTTAATTTAAGCCGCTTGTGGGCTAGTAGTGTGTAATGTTCTAGCTGAGCTAATTGCCAATCCACTTCATCATGGTTGGTTACTTTGGCCATCTGCTCTGCAAGANTATTAACACGATAGGTCTCTTTTTTAATAATTTTCTTTAAATTATCGATTGCTAGATGTAATTTTTGGTTCTCTGCTGGCAGCGCGGTTAATGCAGCGAGCTGCATGTTAAGGGTTTTGATTTGTTCTGAGTGCTCCGTAATATCCCGTTGTTGAACCCCTCTTTTCTGTTCATTTTGAAGGTTGGTCAACTGCTGCCAGCCCCAAAAACCCGCCGCACCAAACCCGCCCGNNACACCTACCAGCAAGAAAAACAGAATGGGGACACCCCAGCCAGTCTTGACTTTCTCTTTGGGAGCGGGTAATGCGAGGGAGGGTTCAGAACTTTGTTGGGTTGTATCGTCCATACGATAGCCTTTATCTGTAAATTGTCATCAAGGGCTTATATTAGCCTTTTGCCTAGTTCGATTTTATGGGTCTTTCCTACCGTCGACAAACCTTCGCAACCCGTTGAGTACCGCAACATCACTAGCACCTTTGGAAATCACCACAGAACTTGAACCGACTTTTCCAAACCCTGCCTTTTCCGCAACCTGAGCAATGCGATCACTGNCAACTAATAGCGAAATTTTCTGCAAATCCTCTCGGCCGTCTCCCACCAAGGAACACAGGTTATTGAGTGACTCGACGCTGGTAATCAGCACTATATCAATTTTCTCTGGAGATATCGTTGATAAAATATCACTGTGTTTATCTGAGGGCATTTGCCGTTCATACACTTCTGCCAAGTCCACAATAGCCCCGCGCAATCGTAAGGTATCNGGTAAATACTCTCGACCACCCTGTCCTCTAACAATGAGTATTTTATTGCCATCAATCCTATTAAGCGGAGATAAACCGAGTAAACCATCNCTGTCGTGGACGGTTGGTACTAGAGCTCTCAAACCAAATTCCGCCATTACGCCTGCAGTGGCATTTCCCACCGCTATCCAATGGATACCCGTAGGCCATTGCGGCCAGTAGTCGAGAATCAAGTCGCAACCGATGCGCGCAGCATTAATACTGATAAATATAACTGCATGATATTGATCAAGGTTTTCGATAGATCGACGAACCTGAGCAGTGATCCCTAGAGAGTTAATTTCTACCGTAGGCAGGAGCGTACTGTGGCCGCTGTATTGCTGAATTAAACCCACAAGGCTTTGCGCCTGTGCTATTGGCCTTGTCACCAATACGCGCAAGCCGTGAAGGGAACTGTCTTCTAGGTTCTCACTAATTGGGTTTTTGCTAATTGGGCCCTTGCTAATGGGCTCCTTGCTGTTTGGCATTCCTAACTTGTATCACTCACCGTAAATGGTTTTTAGAATATCACCCGCACCGGCCTCGAGTAACTGATTGGCGACGCGTTGCCCTAGGGCCTCTGCCTGATGTCGGCGTGCAACTTGGTCATGTATAACCCCAGGCTGGTCATTTTCAGATCGGTCGGTTTCTGGTAAATCGGTTTTAGGTAAATCCTTTGCTGGTAAATCTTCTGCTGGTAAATCTTCTGCTGGTAAACCAGAGACGAATCGAATAGATTCCGCTTTCAGTAATATTTTTTTCCCGTCTACCTGGCCCACCAAAGCCCTCAGCCCCAAGGCATTGATATCCACATCGTCACCTACTCCTGACCCTAGGGTGGGAAATTCTGCAAATCCGGCAATCGGCACCTGGCACCCGCCTTCTAAGCGCTTATTCATCGCTCGTTCTGCCATGACTCTTAGGACCGTTTTTTCATCTGCCAAGGGTTTGATGAGGGCTTCAATGNNGGGNTCATTTATTCGACACTCAATACCCACTGCACCCTGCCCCACTGCCGGCAATAAAATCTTGGTATCAATTAATTGCTTGATNCGANNNGCCATGTCTAAACGAATCAACCCGGCAGCGGCNAGGATAATAGCATCAAACTCGCCCTCNTCTANTTTTCTCAATCGTGTATTGACGTTNCCNCGTAAGCTTAGAATTTTTAAATCTGGCCGGTAGGCCGCGAGCTGACATTGACGGCGTAAACTGGAGGTTCCGACTTTGGCATGCTTNGGTAAATCTTCCAAACTTTGAAATTGATTGGAGACAAAAGCATCGCGAGGCTCTTCTCTCTCGCAAATCACGCCTAAGGTTAAGCCCTCCGGAAACGCCATAGGTACATCCTTCATGGAATGCACGGCGATATCAGCTCTGTTTTCTAACATCGCTTGCTCTAGCTCTTTTACAAATAATCCTTTGCCACCCACTTTNGCCNACGGTGTATCGAGGATCTTATCTCCGCGAGTCGTCATACCCAATAGCTCAACCTGGATACCGNGATGATNTTTTTCCAACTCAGNTTTTACAAACTCGGCNTGCCATAGTGCCAACGGACTTTGGCGAGTGGCGATACGAACAGTCGTCATTTCTTAATCTTTTCCTTTCTTTTCCAAGGTCACTATATGCTTAATAATTAATATACGATTNCTATGGTCATAAGTCGTCTTTTTATTGACATTCTGCCGACTGGTATTTTTACAAACTTTGAACCTACAGACTCCGACACTACAGACTTTGTAACATCCGTCTCAAACCGGCCACATGGCGGCGACTCACTTGTATTCGATCGTCTATCTCTTTAAAACGCACAGAATGATGCCCTGCCGATACCATATCTAAGCCCTCAATTTGACCCANTGACACCAGGGCGTTGCGATGCACTCTAACAAAGCCATCTAGACTGTCCTCAAATTCCTTCAAGGTCTCATCTACCAACACTTCGCCGCCCACATAGCGAACAGTCACGTATTTCTGATCCGCCTTAAAATAACATATCTTGTCAATGGGGATTAGCTCAATGCCACGATGAGTTTTAGCNCTCACATGGGTCCGACGNGGCNCCTCCTCACTNGCTTGCTTTATTTCATTTTCAATGCGCAGTAGCTGCGCTCGATTGAGGAAATTGCAATTATTTATAGCGTTAAGCAAGTCTTCCTGGCGCACCGGTTTTAACAAATACCCTGCCGCATTGACTTTAAAAGCTTGCACCGCGTACTCATCATAGGCAGTACAAAATATAATAGCGGGAGGATTCTCAATCTTGGAGATATGTTCCGCTGCCTCTAAGCCATNCATACCCGGCATCTCGATATCGAGAAACAACACGTCGGGCTGATGACTCATTACATTATTGATCGCATCCAACCCATGCTCAGCGTCCGCCACTACCACGCAATTTGGCACCCTCTCGATCAATCTTTTTAGTCGGTCTCGCGCTAAGGACTCATCGTCACAGACCATTACTCTCATGCTATTTACCTTTAATTCGACAGCGGATAACGCACTTTCACTTTGTATTGATTATCCTGTTCTTCTATGTCCAATGATGCTTTATTACCGTAGAGCGCAATTAAACGATGCCGCGTATTTTCAAGCGCCATCTTATTTCCCTTGTGACTGATTATGCTCGCTTTAATGGCAGCCGTCGTGGGCACTGGGTTTTCAACACTGAATTGAAGAAAGCCAGACTCCTGCCAAGCTCTCACCACTATTTTACCGCCTTCAGGTAAGGGTTGTATGCCGTGGTATATCGCATTTTCTAATAAAGGTTGAATGGTGAGTAACGGGATATTGATTTGTTCAGACACCTGATCCACGTCCCACTCCACCTCTAAACGGCGACCAAGACGCAATTTTTCGATGCGCATGTATCGCTTACACAAGGCGACTTCTTGCTGAAAGGGCACTTGATTACCAATTTTGTCCAAACTGGCTCTAAACAATTCTGATAAGTCTTCCACTACACTTTCAGCGGTTTTGGGATCTGTCTCAATCAAACTCGCTATNATGTTCATGCTATTAAAAAGAAAATGCGGCCTGATTCNAGACTGTAGCGCTTGCAGGCGATGAGTGAGTTCAGAGCGCAACTTAGCATTTAACTCCTCCTGCAAATAGGAATAGCGTAAAACTAANCCTGCGGTGATGCCGGCAATTATTACGTTGCGGCCAATATCCAGCCAATCAAAGGAGGCTACGAGTTCAAACACATCGTAGGGCGCAGGGTTAAGCTCGGAATTGCCCATTACCCACTGGCTCAGTGCGCTAAACACCGTCACATCAATTAAAATGATGCCATAACCTAAAATACCAGCCCAATGATTGGGTATTAACCGAAGGTAGGGCCTAGCCCAGCAAAGCAACATNGCACTGGAGAGTGCGACCCACTGTACAAACAAGGACACCAATGCCAGTCGCTGCCAATCAAACCACGCCAAGGAGCCTGAGGCCAGCACCAAAACAACCGACATTAACTCTGAAACCAAGATGAGAAAAAACACCGATTGAGTCGAGCAGAGATCGGGAATAAAATAATGATCCTCTGCATCATCATCTAGCATTGAACCTGACAATATTGAACCTGACAATATTGAACCTGGCAATATCGAACCTGGCAATATCGAACTCGTGTTTTTGCGTTTTTGTTCAATGTTTTCAATGTTTTCAATGTTTTCTTTACCCATGATTACAGTTTGGACCAAATTAAAGANATAGCACAAGAGCAATACCGTTTCAGCGCTGCAGATGCGCTCATAATTGATTTTTAGCGACGCATAAATAAGCGATTATTATAGAGAAGGTGATATAATCGCGCTTTTCATCTATTAGCCCTANNNCTANCNCTNGCCCTTTTCACTAATAGCCCGTTTATCCNAAGAGTGTTGATTCTCATGCAAGACAAATCCAAAGCGAATTCCCCAGANTCTAAGCCTTGGGGTGGCCGTTTTAGCGAAGCAACTGATGCGTTTGTNGAAGCNTTCACTGCTTCCGTTGAATTTGACCAACGATTAGCACCCCATGACATTGCCGGATCCATAGCTCACGCCACGATGTTGGCGAAGGTAGGCGTTCTTACAGCTGAAGAACGCGACGCGATCATCCAAGGATTAAAGTCAATTGAGCAAGAAATCAAGAGCGGCCAATTCAACTGGTCTGTAAGCCTTGAAGATGTACACATGAACATCGAAGCAAGACTCACTGACAGTATCGGCGTGACGGGCAAAAAGCTACACACTGGACGATCTCGAAACGACCAGGTAGCCACTGATATTCGACTCTTCCTAAGAGAGGAAATCGATCTAATNAGTGCGGAAATCACCAGGCTACAAGAAGGATTGTTAGCGCTAGCAGAAAGAGANGCCGAGACTATCATGCCTGGCTTCACGCATTTACAAACGGCGCAACCGGTTACCTTTGGGCACCATCTACTGGCTTGGTTTGAGATGTTAAGTCGTGACTATCAACGTCTACAAGACTGTCGAAAGCGGGTCAATATTATGCCTCTGGGTGCGGCAGCATTGGCGGGAACCACCTATCCGATAGATCGTGAATACTGCGCACAGCTATTGGGTTTTGACGGCNTATGCGAGAACTCACTTGATGCAGTTAGCGACCGTGACTTTGCCATCGAATTTAGCGCCAGTTGTAGTTTGATNATGACCCACCTTTCNCGATTCTCCGAAGAGCTAGTGTTGTGGGCATCGNCGCAGTTTAATTTTGTGGAGCTACCTGACCGCTTTTGTACCGGTTCATCCATCATGCCGCAGAAAAAAAATCCCGATGTACCCGTATTAGTACGCGGAAAAATGGGGCGCGTGGTAGGCCATCTCATGTCATTAATCACCTTAATGAAATCTCAACCCTTGGCCTATAACAAAGACAACCAAGAAGATAAGGAACCCTTATTCGACACCGTCGATACTGTGAAAAACTGTCTCCGAGCCTATGCCGATATGGTGCCTGCCATCGAGGCCAAACGTGAGAGTATGAAAGAGGCGGCAAAACGCGGATTTTCCACAGCGACAGATTTAGCAGACTATCTGGTGAAAAAAGGCGTTGCCTTTAGAGACTCTCATGAAATCGTGGGCAAGGCCGTTCGATATGGATTAGACAGCGGGCAAGATCTTGCTGATATGAGCTTAAAAGAGTTGCAACAATTCTCCAAGATTATCCAAAAGGATGTGTTTGACGTCTTGACCCTGGAAGGCTCTGTTGCGGCTAGGGACCACCTTGGAGGGACGGCGCCGAAGCAAGTCAAGGCGGCGATTGTTCGTGGGCATGAAATGTTAAAAACGCGCTAGGTTATTGCGATGCTACCACCGGAAATCATCGAGTTTGATGACGCTAGTATCGATAATATTGCTGATGCACTGAAACAGCGCGGGTATATTATTTTACCCAAGGCACTCAGTGCAGACCTACTCGACGATCTGCAATGTCGAGGAAAAAACCTGCCTAAGGAACAATGGCATCGGGCGGGGGTGGGTCGCCACAAAAATTATCAACAAAACGAGGAAATTCGAGCCGATAAAATTTGCTGGATATCCGCAGATAATTCCACTGAATCGGCATTCTTCTTAGCAATGGAAACGCTACGCCTCGGACTTAATCGACGCCTATATTTAGGCTTATTTGATTTTGAATGTCATTTTTCTAGCTACGCCAAAGGCGCTTATTACCGCAAACACTTAGATGCCCTTAAGGGTCAAAGCAATCGTGTACTCTCTTTAATACTTTATTTGAATACCCAATGGCAGGCCACGGATGGTGGAGCGCTATTACTCTATCCTCAGCAAGGCGGTGAACCAATACAAAAGATCATGCCTGAACTCGGCACCTTGGTGTTATTCTTAAGTGAAACCTTCCCTCATGAAGTGCTTGAATCTCAGCGCCAGAGATTGAGTCTGACGGGATGGTTTCGAATAAATAATAGTAAGGAAGACCGTATCGATCCGCCCAACTAAACAGATTATTATCGTTTAAACGGGCGCCCTATTATCTAGGACCAACTTAACTAGGACCATATTAACTAGGACGATTTAGACTCTGCAATATACTCGAGCACTAATTTCTCCAAAATCGTCAACGGCAGGGAACCATTATTTAACACCACATCGTGAAATGCTTTGATATCGAACTGATCACCCAATTGCGTTTTCGCCAATTCCCGCAACTCCAGAATTTTGGTCATTCCTACTTTATAGGCGCAGGCCTGGCCTGGCATAACAAAGTAACGTTCAATTTCAGCAACCACTTCGCTCTCAGATAGGCTGGTATTCTGCTGCATATATTCAATGGCACGTTCACGGCTCCAACGCTTAGCATGTATGCCTGTGTCCACCACTAGTCGTACCGCGCGAAACAGCTCTGACAACAAACGTCCCACATTGTCGTAGGGATCTTTATGAAAGCCCATTTCCCAAGCCAGTCGCTCAGCGTATAGCGCCCAGCCTTCGGCATAAGCTGGAAAGGGCACTAGTCGGCGAAAAATAGGAAGGTCTTTCTGTGCTTGCTGTATCGCTAGCTGCAAATGATGCCCCGGAATCGCTTCGTGATAGGCCAGTGTTCGCATGCCGTATTTAGGTTGAGCTTTGATGTCATACAAATTGGCATAGAAAACGCCGGGACGTGAACCGTCCATAGCCGGCGGTTGGTAGTAGGCTCCCGCGGCAGTTTTTTCNTTAAATTCNGGAATACGGTCCACTTCCACTGCNGCGTCTGGCGCGCTATTGAATGCAGCCGNCAAACCTAGGCTCACTTCCCTAATCAAGCTTTCATAATCTTTGAGTATCTGCGCCCGGCCTTCATCCGTATCATCATAATAAAATCTCGGATCCTCTGTCATGGCCGCTAGTGCTACTGCAAAACCATCGCTAGTGTTAAAGCCCTCTGCCTCTAAAATGGTAAGAATTTCAGCCTGAATTCGAGCAATCTCACTAAGCCCAAATTGATGAATATATTCTGGCGTGTAATCGGTGGTAGTGAAAATCTTCAATGCCAACGCATAAAGCTTGTCGCCTTCGGGAAGACTCCATACTCCATAATTGCCCTCCACTTTTTCATCGAGTCTGACGAAATAGTCAATTAATCTCCTGTACGCAGGGTAAACCGCATCGGTAATTGCTGTGCGAGCCGACTCTGCAAGACGCTGCTGCTGTTTCTCTTTAAGTTCCGCCTCTTGCATTTTCTTCGTGAGAGCAGTGAACAATATCCCCTCATCTACTGGCGTATTAACGAAACCTTGCATTTCATCTATGACTTTTGTGATCACGAATTGCGGCGGAAAAATCTCCAACTCTTCTCGACGCTGCAAACCTTCAAGCACTTGATCAAACTTAACCCCTACTAGTGACAGACGAGTTATATAGTCTTCGGCATCCCCCACGCTGTGAATTTGGTGACTACTTTCCATAAAAGTAGGAAAACCGTTCTGCTCACCAAAGAGCTGATCCACTGGGTAGTTGTGGAAACGAAATTGCTCAAAGTCGCTCACCATCTCCAACAGCGGCAGCATAATCTCTTTAGATAAAAGGTCGCCTTCGTTCAGATTATCATCATCGTAAGAGAGCAATGTGGTATAGCTGGCCTTAAGCTT
Organism: Pseudomonadales bacterium; assembly: GCA_016765265.1. GTDB lineage: Bacteria > Pseudomonadota > Gammaproteobacteria > Pseudomonadales > DC-out160 > DC-out160. The sequence goes on from JAESQG010000218.1 coordinate 13,195, forward strand.
GTCAAGAAGGCGCTCTCCAGCGGCAATAGAGGCATCATCAAGCTTGGCATTATGCCCATCGATACCAACTTGCTCCAGAATATGTACCGAGGTGAGCATCTGAGGACTTTGCAATGCCACCTCCAATGCTGTGCGGGCAAAGAAGGCATTAATATTAAAAGGTTTAAAAAACCAAACCTGAACAAATAGCCCGGCTGCGGCTAAAACAATAACAACCAAGAGGATCGCAATTACTTTCATTATTATTTTTATTATGCGCATGGACAGGCCTTATATTGGGTCTTTTGAGAAATACATTAGCAAGGCACACAATTGTACCTTAGTTAGTAGACAAGGATGTTGGTATGAGAAAATGTTAGTACGAGAGAATGCTGGTACGAGAGAATGCTAGTACGAGAGAATGCTGGTACGAAATAAGGTTAATACGATAAAAGGTTCGCAGAACAGAATTCCAGGATCATGAACTGATAATGCGAGCAGGAATGGAGGCTTTATATTTCTTGTAAAATGCAACCATTACGTTTTATTCTTTCTGCTAGTAAAACTGTTCTACCAGGACACGCAAAGCGCGATACACCCTATAACTTATGAACCACTAAAACCGAATCGGGACGCGAAAATGGAATCTGAAACTAGCCAAACTACACCCATGCTACAAGGCATCAAAGTTGTTGAACTCGCCACCTACATGGCTGCACCATCGGCAGCAATGGTCTTATCTGATTGGGGCGCTGACACCATTAAAATCGAAAGCCTTGAGGGCGATGCCATTCGCCAAGTGTATAAAGGAATTTCTCGTAATAAACTAGATGGCAACCCTATGTTCGCTTTCGACAATCGAGGCAAGCGGGGCATCAGTGTTGATATTCGCACCCCCGAAGGATGCAAAATTGTCCGCGAATTGGTAGGCCAAGCAGACGTTTTTATTACCAATGTGCGACCTGCCGCCTTAGAACGATTGAATCTCGATTATGCAAGCCTCAAGCAGGAAAACCAACGATTAATCTATTCCACTGTGACGGGTTATGGCTTGCAAGGGGAAGAAACCAATCGACCAGGATTTGATATTGTTGCTTTTTGGGCGCGCTCCGGTCTTTGCCGAATGATGATGCCCAAGGGAGCTGAACCCGTACCCGTGCGTGCGGCCATGGGCGACCACATGACGGGCATCACCTTAGTAGCTGGAATCATGGGCGCGCTGTTCGAGCGAGAACGAACGGGCAAGGGCAAACAGGTCGAAGCATCCTTATTGCGCACGGGCATGTTTATGCTGGGATCGGATTTAGGCACCCAACTGCATTTCGGAAAACTCTCCTCTACACTGCCCCGCTCGGAAACAGCCGATGCTATACGCAACTTTTATAAAACCTCAGACGACCAATGGCTAATGCTTATTCCGCGGGGTAACAAGACCGATTTCAGGACAATTTGTACCGTCGTAGGTTATCCTGATTTACCCGATAACCCAAAATTCAAAACCCCGGTGGACCGCAAAGATAACGCGAAAGAGATGGTTGCTCTTTTTGATGCCTCCTTTGGCAAAAAACCTCTCGCTGAGTGGGCAGTGACTCTCGATGAAGCTGACTTAGTTTGGGGACCGGTACAACATCCTTCTCAAGTAGTCGACGACCCCCAAGCCTGGGCATCAGGTGCATTTGTGGATATACCTAATGGGGACGGCAAGCCAATGACTACCGTAGCGTCGCCCATTCGCTTTGACGGAGTCGATGTTGAAATAAAAAGACCGACACCGGAAGTGGGAGAACACACTGCCGAAGTATTGGCAGATTTAGGGTATGCCCAGAGTGACATAGAAAAATTGCTCTCCGCCAAAGTGATCAAATAGGCTATCGCTGTTCCTTGCCACTGGATATAAGGTCATTGGCTATTAAGGTCATTGACTACAAGGTCATACGATCCAATATCATACGACGCGAGAACCATGCACAGTTATAGAACACCGCAACCTGACATTATTAGAGCCAGATTAATTCGAGTCAGATTGCGGTGTTAATAGATTAATAAAAGCACTACCCTCCCAGCAAACTCTCCAGACACTGGATAATTTTGCCGCTGTATTTACGCCTTTTGATACTTATTGATATTGTTAGAGAGAGCAGGTACAGTTCCTACCCTCAAAACCTTTGATGGAGAATCATCCAACAAAGACCAATCTATTCAATCATTAATTTTAAAAATAAGGAGCTGAACATGGATTTAGGATTAGCCGGTAAGTCCGTCATTGTCACTGGAGGCGCTTCTAATATTGGCCGGGCAATTGTACTTACCTATGCAAAAGAAAACGCCAAAATTACCCTAGCTGATTTAGATGAAGAACAAGGTGAAAAAGTAGCAGCTCTAGCCTTGGAACACGGTGCCCAATCAGTGCAAGTGGTGAAAACAGATATCACACAGCTATCGGATGTAGAGTCTATGGTCAAAAAGACTATCGATAAGCATGGTGGCGTGGATATCCTAGTGAACAATGTAGGTTGGGATAAATTACAGTTCTTTATGGAAACCACTCCCGATTTTTGGCAAAAAATAATTCAAATTAATTTTATCGGCATGCTTAATTGTACCCAGGCTGTGCTCAACATAGGCAGTACATATACCCGCGATGGAATCACCGTGCAATTACTTGTTCCAACAAAGTCGCATCAAACTTATATGAATGTGACTTCAGGGCTTTTTGAAGTGCGAATGAAAGTTATTAATAATTGGTCGATTAATA